>JBKJWA010000073.1:0-3635 GCA_046716705.1 Gaiellaceae bacterium | reverse complement strand
GGCGCCCACTACCACATGGGCGGCGTCGAGACCGACGTGGACGGCCTCACGGAGCTGGAGGGCCTCTACGCGGCGGGCGAGTGCGCGTGCGTCTCCGTGCACGGCGCCAACAGGCTCGGCGGCAACGCGCTCATGGAGACGATCACGTTCGGCAAGCGGGCGGGGCGGCACGCGGCCGACTGGGCGCTCTCGAACACGACGGTGACGGTTCCGGCCTCGGCCGTCGCGGACGCCGAGCGTGAGCTGAAGGAGCTGCTGTCACGCGTGGACGGCGAGCGGCCGTGGAAGATCCGCGACGAGCTCGCGACGACGATGCACGAGAACTTCGGCGTGTTCCGGGAGGAAGGCCAGATGCAGCGGCAGGCCGAGATCGTCGGGGCGCTGCGCGAGCGCTACGAGCACGTCGTCGTCGAGGACAAGGGCGACGTCTTCAACTCCGATCTCACGCAGGCGCTCGAGCTCGGCTTCCTGCTCGAGCTCGCGGACTGCATGGTGGTGTCAGGTCTTGGGCGCAAGGAGAGCCGTGGCGCCCACGCGCGCCCGCACGACTTCCCCGAGCGCGACGACGACAGCTTCCTCAAGCACACGCTCGTGCGCTGGGTCGACGGGCGCCCCGAGCTCGACTGGAAGGACGTGACCATGACGAAGTGGCAGCCCCAGGAGCGCGTGTACTGATGAAGATGGCGCTGAAGATCTGGCGGTTCGACCCGGCCACCGGCCAGAAGGCGCTCCGAGACTACGAGGTCGACGCGCCCGACTGGGCGACGCTGCTCGACCTCCTCGACATCATCAAGGACCAGGTCGACGGGTCGCTCTCCTACCGCAAGAGCTGCCGGATGATGATCTGCGGGTCGTGCGGGATGCGCATGGACGGCGCGGCCGTGCTCGCGTGCAAGATGCGGATGTACGAGATCGCCGAGGCCGGCCACATCCCGGTCATCTCGGCGATGGGCAACCTGCCCGTCGTGAAGGACCTCGTTGTCGACATGGGCCCGTTCTGGGACAAGATGCGCGCGATCCAGCCGTACCTCCAGCCCGTCTTCGCGGATCCCGGCGAGGGCGAGTACGACGTCCTGCCGGCGCAGGTGGAGCCCATCCACAAGGAGATGCTCTGCATCAACTGCGGGTGCTGCGTCTCCGAGTGCAACTCGATGGAGGCCGACCCCGAGTTTCTCGGCCCGGCCGCGCTGGCCAAGGGCATGCGCTTCGTCGGCGACACGCGGGACGGGCGGAAGATCGAGCGGCTGGAGACGTACTCCGAGGAGCACGGCATCTGGGACTGCACGCGCTGCTACTTCTGCCAGGAGCGCTGCCCGAAGGGCGTCGATCCGCGCGACGCGATCGCGAAGCTCGGCGCGGAGGCGATGAAAGAGGGCATCGACCGCGACATGGGCGCGAAGCACGCGAACTGGTTCGTGACCTCGGCGAAGACCACGGGCTGGCTGCGCGAGACCGAGCTCGTCCCGAAGACGCAGGGCGTGGGGCGCTCGATCAAGGAGATCCCGTTCGCGATGCGGCTCCTCAAGCGCGGCAAGGTGCCGCCGCCTGTGCCGCCGCACGTGGCGAAGGACGTCGACCAGGCGCGCGCTCTCTTCGACCTCGTGAAGCAGCAGGGCCGCGACGGCGCCGCGGGCATCGTCCAGGGCGAGAAGGCGCTGGAGCGAATCGAGTTCATCGAGGAGCAGGAGCGCCGCGAGAAGGAGGGCGCGTGAGCACAAAGGTCGCGTACTACAAAGGCTGTCTCGCGTCGCTGTCGGCGAAGGAGCTCGACATCTCGACGCAGGCGCTCTGCCCGAAGCTCGGCATCGAGCTCGTCGAGCTGGAGTCGGTGACCTGCTGCGGCGCCGGTGACATCCACGAGGCCGAGCCGGACTTCTACCTCCACCTGAACGCGCGGATCCTCGGGAACGCCGAGGCGACCGGCACCGACACGCTCATGACGATCTGCAACGTCTGCACGCTCAACCTCCGCCAGGCGAACTGGCAGCTCAAGAACGACGAGGGGCTGCGCGCGCGGGTGAACGAGAACCTCAAGGCGGTGGGCTCGCCGGTATACAGCGGGGGCGTGGAGGTGAAGCACCTCCTGTGGCTGATCGCCGAGGGCGAGGGCTACGAGCTGCTGAAGGGCGTTGCGCACAAGGGATTGAAGGGCCTGAAGGTGGCGCCGTTCTACGGCTGCCAGATCCTCCGCCCGTCGAAGCTGCTCGGCTTCGAGGATCCCGACAGGCCGTCGTCGCTCGAGCGGATCATCGAGGCCTGCGGCGGCGTGCCGATCGACTATCCCGCGAAGATCAAGTGCTGCGGCTTTCCGATCATCCAGGCACGCGAGGAGGTCGCGCTCAACGAGCTGATCCAGCCGATCGAGCAGGCGATCGAGGCCGGGGCCGACGCGATGGTGACGCCGTGCCCGCTCTGCCACCTCTCGCTGGATGCCTGGCAGGGGAAGCTCGAGGCCGCGACGGGACGTGAGCTCGGCATGCCGATCCTCCATCTCTCGCAGTTGATCGGCGTTGCGGCCGGTTTCGAGGCCTCGAAGCTGAAGTTCAAGCGCCACGTCGTGCCGGTGACGAGCTTCACCGAGAAGCTCGAAGTCTGAGCCTGCTCTGGATTGCGGTCGCGGCTTGCGTGCTGGCCAGCGCGGCTCTCGCCTGGGGCTGGTTCGAGGCCGGCTGGGTGCGATTTCGGTCGCTCGAAGTGGAAGTTGGCGGGCTGCCCGCCGAGCTCGATGGCGTGCGGATCGCCCACCTCTCCGACTTCCACCTCGGACTGCCGTCGCGGGGGGTTAAGGCGGTTGCGCGAGGCGTCGCCTGGGCGCGAGAGCGCGATCCCGATCTCGTCTGCATCACCGGCGACCTCGTGTCGCGGCCGCGGGGCGAGGCGAAGTTACGCAAGCTCGTGCGGGAGCTGCCCCGCTGCTACGCGATCCTCGGCAACCACGACCTCGCGATCAGCCGCGATCCCTTCTCAAAGGCGGTCGAGCTGGAGGGGCTCGAGCCCGCCACGCTTCTGTTCGACGACGGCCGCATTGTGGACGTACGCGGCGCCACGGTGTGGGTTGCCGGGCTCGATCCGCGCTCCCGGGGACGCGAGCCGCAGCTGCACACGGACGCGGCGCTCACGATCCTCCTGTCGCACTTCCCGAACGTGCTCGACCGGCCGGCCGCGGAGGGCTTCGATCTCGTCCTAGCCGGGCACATGCACGACGGCCAGATCTGCGTGCCGTACCCGAGCGGGAAGCTGCGACTCGCGCATCCGTCGGCGCGCTACACGCACGGCTTCTACCGGCGTGGCGGAACGGTCATGCACGTCTCGCCCGGTCTCGGGACGACGTTCGTGCCGTTCCGCTTCTTCGCCCGGCCGGAGGCGACTGAGCTCGTCCTGCGAGTGGGCGCTCGTACAATCGAGGCATGACGGCTCCGGACAGGATCTCGCGGGACGTGCTCGCCCGCTACGCGGCCGATGCAGCGCAGGCCGTGGAGGGCGTGCGCAGGCTCGTGCCGGACCGGCTGCGGCGGCACGGCGGAGTCCGCGTCACCGACGACGAGGAGGTCACGATCGAGGTTCACCTGGGCGTCGAGGCCGGAGTGTCAATCCCTGCGCTCGGGCGCGAGCTCCAGCAGCGGATCGCCGAGTAC
>JBKJWA010000072.1:0-6406 GCA_046716705.1 Gaiellaceae bacterium | reverse complement strand
GTCGGTGACCGGCTTGGTCCACTCACCCCTATGGCCGACGAGCGTCCTGCCTACCTGCGCTGTGCCGGTGATCGTCGGCGGCGACGTATTCACAGGCGCCGCCGTGCTTGCCGCCGTACCCGTCGCGACCATCATGCCGAGGCCGAGCACGAGAGCGAGCGTTGCTCCGATACCCAGGGTCGCTCCGAGGAGCACCCCGCGCTTCTTCGTGGAACGAGACATCTTCACTCCTTTGTTGAGTTGTTGCTGACTTGTGAGGAGCGAGTTCGCCTCAAGGCCCGCGCCCATCTGGCGACCTTGAAACTCGTGCACCTCCGAGTCACATCTCGGCAGACCCGATGTCGCATTGTCTTCCCAACACTCTTTAGGTTTGCCTGCCAAATGGAGTAGACGCCGTGCCGCAAGATTGGTTGCGGTGGTTACGTAAACGTGCTGCAAAATCGGGCGAGTTCGCGCGTTCTCGACGGCGCGTGGCGGCTTCTTGTCCGAAACGGGCAGGCCCGCGGGCCGTTGAACGACCGCGGCGACAACCCGCTGCTGCCGCCCTACGTCTGTCCACTCCAGGTCCTTGGGCAGTGGAACGCGCAACCGACGCAGTCGTTTTTGAAGTCGATGGCTCCTCATCTCCGATACATGCGATAGGCGGTTCGACCTACATGCCAGAACCATGACGGACTGGACGATCAATCTTCCATCTCGGCGTGACCTGGGCTCTCGTCCCTCTACGAGCCGTTTGAACTCGTCGTCCGTTCTCAGTCGGCGAACCGCTTCGAACTGGGCCGCGAGCCAGTCGCAGCCATCTCCGACCTCCGAGCTCGTCGACACTATCTCTGTCAGGGGCGCGGTGGTAGAGGCAATCGCGGCTCACGCATGATCTAGTGAGCCCGTGGCCCGCGATCTCCCATCCGGCACCGTCACCTTCCTCTTCACCGACGTCGAGGGCTCGACGAAGCTGCTCCACGAGCTCGGTGCCGACGGCTACGCAGGTGCGCTCGCCGAGCACCGCCGCCTGATCCGCGAGGCGTGTGCGGGCCACGACGGAGTAGAGGTTGACACGCAGGGTGACGCCTTCTTCGTGGCCTTCCCGACCGCGCCGAGCGCGCTCGCTGCTGCGGAGGAAATGACGCGCGAGCTCGCGTCCGGCCCGATCAGCGTACGCATCGGCCTGCACACAGGGACGCCGCTGCTGACCGAGGAGGGCTACGTGGGCGGTGATGTGCACCGCGCGGCCCGCATCGCTGCTGCCGGTCACGGCGGACAGGTGCTCGTCTCCTCCTCCACGGCCCAGCTCGCCGAGCTCGAGCTCCGAGACCTCGGCGCGCACCGCTTCAAGGATCTCGGCGCTCCCGAGCGCGTCTACCAGCTCGGAGACGGCGACTTCCCGGCGCTGAAGTCGCTCTACCGCACGAACCTGCCGGTGCCCACGACACCGTTCCTGGGTCGTGAGCGAGAGCTGGCCGAGGTCGTTGGCCTGCTCGAAGGCACACGTCTCCTGACCCTCACGGGGCCTGGCGGCACAGGGAAGACACGACTCGCCGCTCAGGCCGCCGGCATGGCGGCGGACGCGTACCCCGATGGCGTCTGGTGGGTGCCGCTGGCGGCGCTTCGCGAACCGGAGCTCGTCCTCGAGACGGCGGCGCAGGTCGTCGGCTCTCAGAACGGCCTCGCCGAGCACATCGCCGACAAGTCGTTGCTGCTGCTGTTCGACAACTTCGAGCAGGTGGTGGAGGCCGCAGCGGACGTGGGCGGCCTGCTCACCTCCTGCCCAAACCTCGACCTCCTGGTGACGAGCCGGGAGCCGCTGCACGTCACCGGAGAGCAGGAGTACCCGGTACCCGCCTTCGCCCACCAGGAGGGGGTCGGCTTCTTCCTGTCGAGGGCGAGGGCGGTGAAGCCGGACTTCCAGGCTGACGAGACGGTGTCCGCGATCTGCCGCCGCCTGGACGACCTGCCGCTCGCGCTCGAGCTGGCCGCCGCCCGCGTGAAGGCGCTGTCCAGCACACAGATCCTCGAGCGTCTCGAGCAGCGGCTGCCGCTGCTTACGGGAGGTGCGAGAGACCTGCCCGAGCGCCAGCGCACGCTGCGAGGAGCGATCGAATGGTCGTACGAGCTATTGACCGAAGACGAGCAGCGCCTCTTCGCGCGCCTCTCGGTCTTCCGCGGCGGCTGCACCCTGGGGGCCGCGGAGGAGATCGCAGGCGCCGACCTCGACACCCTCCAGTCGCTCGTCGACAAGAGCCTGCTCCGCCACACGGAAGAGCGCTACTGGCTGCTGGAGACGATTCGCGAGTACGCGAGCGAACGGCTCGACGAGTCGGGTGAGGCGGGCGAGTTTCGACGGCGACATGCGGAGTGGTTCCTCGAGCTCGCCGAAGAGGCGTATCCCCACCTGACGGAGAGCAGGGCGTGGCTCCGTCGTCTCGACGAGGAGCACGACAATCTCCGAGCTGCGCTCGACCGGCTTGAAGCGACGGGAGCGACGCAGCAGAGCATCCAGCTTGCGGGAGCGCTCGGGAGGTTCTGGTACCTGCGTACCCACGTCTCCGAAGGTCTGCGCAGGCTCGAGATGGCGCTCGCGGCCGATCTGAGCCGGACCGAGGCCCGTGCGAGGGCGCTCACGAACGCGACTGGCATCGCACTCCGGGGAGGTGACACCGCGCCAGCGAAGGCTTGGCTGGAGGAGGCACAGCTGATCTACCGAGAGCTCGGCGATTCCTGGGGCATCGCGGACTCGCGCTACCTCCTCGGCAACGTCCTCGCCACCGAGGGTCAATGGGCGCGCGCGCAGGAGATCTTCGAGGAGTCCCGCCGAGCCTTTCGCGAGCTCGGTGACGACCACTTCACGTTGATCGCCACGCGTGCGCTCGCGTGGATGTGCGAGGAGCTCGGCGACATCGAGCGTTATAGAGCGCTCACCGAAGAGAACCTCGAGCTGGCACGTGCAACGGGCAACGAGCGCATGGAGGCTCGCGCGCTGAACTCCCTCGCCGACTTCGTCCGCGAGGAAGGACGTGTCGGCGACGCGCTCTCAATGCAGAGAGAAGCTCTTCGCATCGACGTCGCGTTCGACGAGTTCTACGGGATCGCGCTCGACCTCGCCGGCATCGCCATGACGTTCGCCGTGACCGGCCGACGACAGGCGTCGGTCGCGCTCGTCTCGAGCGTGGAGGCGTTGCACGTGGAGATGGGGGCCGCAATACCGTCCTACCTCGCTGGGGACAACGACAAGGCCGTCGCGGTGGCTCGCGCCGAGCTCGACGAAGCAGCCTTCGCCAAGGCATGGGAGGAAGGCCGGAAGCTGACACTCGACGAGGCAGTCGCGCTCGCTCTCGGGGAAGCTGAGCCCGATGCGTAGCGATCTCCCCTCCGGCACCGTCACCTTCCTCTTCACCGACGTCGAGGGCTCGACGAAGCTCCTGCACGAGCTGGGGGCCGAGGGCTACGCGGAGGCACTCGCAGAGCACCGGCGGGTGATCCGAGAGGCCAGCGCCGCCAACGACGGTGTGGAGGTGGACACGCAGGGAGACGCGTTCTTCTTCGCCTTCCCCACAGCGCCGGTGGCGCTCGCGGCGGCCGAGGAGATGACTCGCGAGCTGGCCTCGGGACCGATCCAGGTACGGGTCGGCCTACACACCGGCACGCCGCTGCTAGCCGAAGAGGGCTACATCGGCGACGACGTCCACTTCGCAGCCAGAGTCGCCTCCTCGGGCCACGGAGGCCAGGTGGTCCTCTCTCGCTCGACAGCTGAGTCCGTCGAGCTCGCACTGACCGACCTTGGCGAGCATCGGCTCAAGGACATCGCAGAGGCTGTTCCCATCTTCCAGCTCGGCGACGGCTCCTTCCCGCCGCTGAAGACGATCTCCAACACGAACCTGCCGCGGCCGGCGAGCTCGTTCGTGGGACGTGATGGCGAGCTCCTCGAAGTTCTCTCTTGCTTCGAGGACGGCGCCCGCCTCGTCACCCTCACGGGTCCGGGCGGCACCGGGAAGACGCGCCTCGCCATCGAGGCGGCCGCCACGCTCGTCCCCGAGTACAAGGCGGGCGTCTTCTGGGTCGGCCTTGCCACTCTCCGCGATCCCGTCCTCGTGAGCGAGACGATCGCCCAGACGCTCGGTGCCAAGGACGGGCTCGCCGAGCACATCGGGGAGCGCGAGATGCTGCTTCTGCTCGACAACCTCGAGCAGGTGATCGACTGCGCGCCCGAGCTCTCGGCGCTGCTGCAGGCTTGCCCCAACCTCACGTTGCTCGTCACGAGCCGGGAGCTCCTGCGGATCCAGGGAGAGGTCGAGTATGCGGTTCCTCCACTCGCGGAGCAGGAGGCAGTAGAGCTCTTTTGCGCGCGTTCAGGAGTCGAGGTGGACGAGACAATCGCGGAGCTTTGCCGACGGCTCGACTCGCTCCCGCTGGCGGTCGAACTGGCCGCTGCCCGTACCTCCGTCCTGACTCCCGAACAGATCGCGGCGCGCCTCTCTCAACGGCTTGACCTACTGAAGGGCGGCCGCGACGCCGATCCCAGGCAGCAGACGCTACGTGCCACGATCGAATGGAGCTACGAGCTGCTCTCGCCCGAAGAGCAGCAGCTCTTCGCCCGCCTCTCCGTCTTCGCCGGCGGGTGCACGCTCGAAGCCGTCGAGGAGGTCGCAGCCGGCGATCTCGACACCGTTCAGTCGCTCGTCGAGAAGAGCCTCCTGCGCTTCACCGACGGCCGCTACTGGATGCTGGAGACGATCCGGCAGTATGCGGCCGAGCGGCTGAGTGACGGCGGTGACAACATGCGGATCCGCTCCGCGCACGTGCACGCGTATCTCCGCCTCGCAGAAGCGTCTCGGCGAGCGCTGCGCGGTCCGAAGCAGGGAGAATGGCTTCAGCGCTTGCGGCTCGAAGAGGACAACTTCCGGGCCGCTCTCGCCTGGGCGCTCGACCACGACGGAGAAGCCGCGCTGTCGCTGGCCTTCGCGCTCGAGGTCTTCTGGATCCGCGCGGCCAGGAGAAGCGAGGCTGAAGGTTGGCTCGATCGCGTCCTCGAGCTCGACATCCCACACCGCCCCCTCCTCCGGGCCCGCGCTCTGGCGACCGGCGGCGTCTTCGCAACCGAGCCGGATGTCCGGGCCGCTCGCTTCACGGCAAGCATCCCGGTCCTCCGCGACCTCGGGGACGACGAAGGCCTCGCGTTCGCTCTTCGAGGGTTGTCCTGGCACCACGAGAAGCTGGGGGAGCTGCGTGAGGCTCGTGAGTCCCTTGGGGAGGCGATCGAGCTGTTCGAGCAGCTCGGCCACACGCTGACGACGAGATTCGCGGGGCTCGGGTATCTCGCCCTCGCCGAGGGTGACCGAGCGGAAGCCCGGCGCCAGTTCCGGCGGGCGCTCGCGGCGAGCGAGTCCGAAGGCGACGCGAGAGGGAGCCTCGACGCGCTCCGTGGTCTGGGGGAGACCGCGCTCGCCGAGGATGGTCTGGAGGAGGCGGAACGGTGGTTCCGGATCGGGTACGACACCGCCGAGGCGCTTCGAGACGATATGGGGGTGTACTTCCTCGTCGATCGGGCCCGCGTGCTCGCGCGGCGCGGCGAGCTTGCCGAAGCTGGCGCGTTGTGGGGAAGAGCCGAACGTCTCGCTGCCGAGTGCGACGCGGCCATCCGGGCGTATGTCGACGAGCGGCAGCCCGAGGTCGTGGAGCAGGCTGGTGAGCGCCGTCGCGTGTTCGAGCACGCCCGTCTCGCCGAGCTCGGGCTCGTAGACTGAGCGCGCCGTGGCGCCCTTCCGTGACCTCCGCGAGTGGATCGCGCTGCTCGAGCGCGAGGGCGAGCTTCACCGCGTCACGACCGAGGTCGATCCGCACCTTGAGACACGGAGACCCAGAGAATCGCCGAGACGGCTCCCGAGCGCCTCGTGAAGTCGGGCGGCGGGCCGGCGTTGCTCTTCGAGAACCCGAAAGGCTCGGAGCATCCGCTGCTGATCAATCAGTTTCGGCCTGCGTGTCACGCTTTCGCCTGGAATCGCGACTGTCTTGCCACGGGTGCGCGCCGGCAAGGCAAGTCGTGGCTCTTCGCGGCGACTCATGGCCCACAATGTTGGCCACGGCGCCGTCGTCACCAACAACGGAACGAGCAACTCTGACGGAGAACTTCTCCGCCTGGTCGGATAGAACGGAGGGGATGAGATGAAGCTTCGACGGGATCGACCGGAGATTGCGCCCGGGATCGAGCACATGCACCCGCGGTGGGAGGGAATCCTCCGCGGCGATAGCCCGCTCTCCGGGATGCAACGCATGTACCGCCGCTTCTTCGCCCTGATGCCGAGTCCCTGGCGCTGCAAGTTCTGCAACGCGCCGTTCAAGGGTCCGGTCGCGGGCACGTTGAAGTGGATCGGCTACTCGCCCTCGGTCAAGAACCCGAGTATCTGCGCCAGGT
>JBKJWA010000071.1:0-11893 GCA_046716705.1 Gaiellaceae bacterium | reverse complement strand
ATACGTCCTTGAAGCCCTCCGCGAGCGGCGGGCAGCCGGCGTCATCCTCTTTCGCGGCAACGTCACCTCGCCCGCGCAGCTACGGAGGCTCACGCGGCAGCTCCGCCAGGCCGGGGGCAACCCGGTGATCGCCGTGGATCAGGAGGGTGGCTCGATCCAGATTGTTCCGTGGGCGCCGCCGACCGTTTCAGCACCAGAGCAGGCTGCGGCAGGCACGGTGGGTCGCGACGCCAGGCGAGCCGGGCTAGCGCTGAGGCGGGTCGGCATCAGCGTCAGCCTCGCGCCGGTGGCCGACGTTCCTACGGTCCCAGGAGCTGCGCTTGCCTCGCGGTCGTTCTCGACACGGCCGAGGCGGGCGAGCGAGGCTGTCGCCGCGGCCGTGGCGGGATGGCGCGCGGGAGGGGTCGCGCCGACGGCCAAGCACTTCCCGGGCCTCGGGGCCGCGAAGGTGAACACGGACGACGGCCCCGTGACGATCCGCCGCGGCCGCGCGAAGCTCATGGCCGTCGACGTACCGCCGTTCGCGGCCGCCATCGGTGCGGGTGTGCCGCTCGTGATGGTCTCCCACGCGCGCTACCCGGCGCTCGACCCCAAGCGCATTGCGTCGCAGTCGCGAGCGACCATCGAGGGTTTGCTCCGCGGCCGGCTGGGCTACCGCGGGGTAGTGGTGACGGACTCGATGGAGGCGGCGGCGTCGCTCGCGACCGGACCTATCACGGCTACCTCCGAGCGAGCCGTGCGAGCGGGCGCCGACCTCGTGCTGCTGACGGGCCGCGGCTCGTATGTCCCCGTCTACCGGCATCTGCTCGCGAAGGCGCGGCAATCGGCGTACTTCCGCGCACGTGTACGGCAGGCTGCGGCCCGCGTGCTGGCCCTGAGAGCGGGTCTATAGTGGGCATCTGATGGCCGAAAGCGGCATCGACGTCTCCATCGAGCGGAAGGACGAGCCACAGGCGGTCGCGGGGAAGCGGCACCCGAACACGTGCCCCTCGTGCAACTCCCACTTCCGTGACGAGGAGCTGCGCGCAGCGCTCCGCGTGTGCACGCAGTGCGGCCACCACTTCCCGATGCCCGCGCGCGAGCGGATCGCGTACCTCGCCGATGACGGCAGCTTCGAGGAGGAGGCGGCGGACGTCCGGTCGGCCGATCCGCTCGAGTTCTTCGACCTCCGCCCCTACAAGGAGCGGCTTGCGGAGGCGGAGCTGCAGACGGGGCTCGGGGAAGCGATCGTCATCGGCCGGGCGACGCTCGACGAGCACGACTGCGAGCTCTCGGTCATGGACTTCTCGTTCCTCGGAGGCTCGATGGGCAGCGCGGTGGGGGAGAAGCTCGTACGCGCGTGCGAGAGCGCAGCCGAGCGCCGCGTGCCGCTCATCTCCGTCACCGCGTCGGGTGGCGCCCGCATGCAGGAGGGGATCCTCTCGCTCATGCAGCTGCCGAAGACCGTGTGCGCTGTCGAGGATCTGCACGACGCCGGCGGCGCGCTCATCAGCGTCATGGCGCACCCGACCACCGCGGGTGTGCTCGCGAGCTTCGCGTCGCTCGGGGACGTGATCGTCGCCGAGCCGAAGGCGCTCCTGTCGTTCACAGGGCCGCGCGTTGTTCAGCAGACGACGCGGGAGAAGCTCCCCGACGACTTCGGGCTCGCAGAGTCGAACTATCGCTTCGGCCACGTCGATGCGATCCTGCCGCGGAAGGAGCTCCGCCCGTACCTGGCAACGCTGCTGCGACTCTTCTCGCGTGAGGGCGAGTGACGGCTGAGCAGCAGCTCCGTCTTCGCGAGCGGCTCGCGAAGCTCAAGCGGTTGAGCCTGCTGGGCGGCACAGGGCTGTCCACAGATCTCGAGCGGCTCGAGGAGCAGCTCGAGCGGATGGACGCCGAGGTCACCGACGAGGAGATCTGGCGCTCCGTCGAGCTCGCGCGCCATCCCGAGCGGCCGTACACGCTGGATTACGTGGGACGCCTGTTCGACGACTTCGTCGAGCTGCACGGCGACCGGGGCCGGGCCGACGACCAGGCGCTCGTCGCCGGCATCGGCCGGTTCCACGACCGCACGGTCGCACTCATCGGCCATCAGAAGGGCCGCGACCTCAAGGAACGAACCCAGCGGAACTTCGGCATGGCGTATCCGGAGGGCTACCGAAAGGCGATGCGCGTGATGGAGCTCGCCGGGCGGCACGAGTTTCCACTCCTGACGCTCGTCGACACGCCGGGCGCGTACCCGGGCGTCTCGGCCGAGCAGCACGGGCAGGGCGGCGCCATCGCGCGCTCGCAGGCCGTGCTCGCCCGGCTCGGCGTGCCCATCGTCTCCTGCATCATCGGCGAGGGAGGATCGGGCGGTGCGATCGCGATCGCCGTGGCCGACCGCGTGCTCATGCAGGAGAACGCGATCTACTCGGTCATCAGCCCGGAGGGGTGCGCGGCGATCCTCTGGCGCGATGCCGGGGAGGCGCGGAAGGCGGCGGCGGCGTTCAAGCCGGATGCGTTGCACTCGCTCGAGCTGGGGGTGATCGACGGCATCGTTCCCGAGCCCGATGGCGGCGCGCAGACCGATCACGACGGGGCCGCGCGGCTGCTCGGCGAGGCGCTCGAGCTGGCGCTATCCGAGGTCGAAGGCACGCCTCCGGACGTGCTCCGGCGCGAGCGGAGGGCGAAGTTTCGCCGCATGGGCATCTACGCGTGAGCCGAGCGGGCACGACTTTGTGCGTTTTCAGCACAAAGGACGGGAATCCACACTCTCCACAGGCTTATCCCCGATTCATACAGAGGCCTGAAACCGCATGAACTAGCCGTTTTGTGGCTCCACAGACGACCGCGATGCCCTCAGGCGACCAACTTCGTGACTATCGGCGCAAGCGGCGCGGGGGGAAGACACCCGAGCCTGCCGGGACGTCCACGACAGGCGGTCCGAAGCGTCGGCAGGCGCCCGTATTCGTCATCCAGCGCCACCAGGCGAGAGCGCTCCATTACGACCTCCGCCTCGAGCGCGACGGCGCGCTCGCCAGCTGGGCGGTGCCGAAAGGGATGCCGCTCGAGCCCGGTCAGCAACACCTCGCCGTCCACGTGGAAGACCATCCGCTGGAGTATGCGACCTTCGAGGGCGAGATCCCGAAGGGGCAGTACGGCGCCGGGACCGTGGAGATCTGGGACCGCGGTACGTACGAGCTGCTCGAGGAGAAGCGCGACGGTGGCCTGACGTTCCGGCTCGACGGCGAGCGCCTCCAGGGAACGTGGGCCCTCATCCCGGCACACCTCTCCGGCCAGGAGAAGAACTGGCTCGTGCTGCGCAAGCGCGACGAGGCCGCCGCGTCACGCAGCGCGACGGGGCGCTACAGGCCCATGCTGGCGACGCCCGTGAAGGAGCTGCCCCGCGGCGACGGCTGGCTGTTCGAGCCGAAGTGGGACGGCTACCGGGCGCTCGCGTATATCCGCGGCGGCGAGGTGGAGCTGCAGAGCCGCACCGGGAAGTCTGATCTCACAGCACGCTTCGACACGATCGCCCGGGCTCTGTCGCGTGCCGTCCGCACACCCGACTGCGTCCTCGACGGCGAGGTCTGCGCTGTCGAGGAATCAGGCCGCGCAAGCTTCTCGGCGATACAGCAAGGCTCCGGGACGCTCCTCTACTACGTCTTCGACCTGCTCGAGCAGGACGGCGAGCCGCTCGTCGAGCTGCCGTTGACAGAGCGCCGCCGCCGTCTCCGGAAGCTCCTAGGACGCTCGAAGTCCCTCGCCGTCACGGAGACGTTCGACGACGGGGAGGCGCTGCTCGAGGCCGCCGCTCAGCAAGGCCTCGAGGGAGTCATGGCGAAGCGGGACGACTCGTTGTACGAGCAGCGCCGGTCGCGCCAGTGGCTGAAGGTGAAGGTTCGCCCGCGGCAGGAGCTCGTCGTCGCGGGCTACACGAAGGGACAGCGGAGGCGTGAGCGCATGGGCGCGCTCGTGCTCGCGGTCCACGAGCAGGGCGGCCTGCGCTGGGCTGGCAACGTCGGCACCGGCTTCACGGAGGACGCGATCGACGGCCTGCTGGCTCGCCTCAAGCCGCTCGAGCGGCCGGATTCGCCGCTCACGACGGTCCCGAAGATGCCTCGCGTGCGGAAGAGCGACGTCAGGTGGGTCGAGCCCGAGCTCGTCGCCGAGATCGAGTTCGTCGAATGGACGCACGAAGGCCGCCTGCGTTTTCCGACCTTCCTCGGGATACGAGAGGACAAGCTGCCCGAGGACGTCCGCCGTGAAGAGCCGTTCCCCGCCGAGATCCGGAAGGGCAAGCGGACCCTGAAGTTCTCCAACCTCGACAAGGTCTTCTGGCCGGAGGAAGGGATCACAAAGGGCGACCTGCTCGCGTACTACCGCGAGATCGCGCCCACGATCCTCCCCCACCTCCGCGACCGGCCGTTCACGATGAAGCGCTACCCCGACGGCATCGACGGCAAGTTCTTCTTCCAGAAGGACGCGCCGAAGCACATGCCCGACTGGATCCCGACACGGCGGTTCGAGGTCTCGACGCGCGAGAGCCCACGGCAGCGCCGGCTGATCGACGCGCCGCTCGTGAACGACGAGCTCGCGCTGCTGTGGATGGTCAACATGGCCTGCATCGACATGAACACGTGGTACTCGCGCGTGGACAAGCCCGACCGTCCGGACTGGGTGCTCTTCGACCTCGATCCGTCGCCGGACGTCGGCTTCGCCGAGGTCGTGCAGGTTGCGCTGCTCGTGAAGTCGCTGCTCGACGGGCTCGGCCTCACCGGCTATCCGAAGACGAGCGGCGCCGACGGGATGCACGTGCTCGTGCCCATCGCCCGTCGTTCCACGTACGCGCAGGCGCGTGAGTTCGGGGAGATCGTCGCCCGCGCGCTTGCGTCGACCCACCGTGGGCTCGTCACCACCGAGTGGGTGAAGCGGAAGCGCCGCGGCGTGCTCATCGACGCGAACCAGAACGGCGAGGGGAAGACGATCGCGTCCGCGTACTCGGTGCGACCGCGGCCGGGAGCCCCGGTCTCGGCGCCGTTGCGCTGGGACGAGGTCAAGGCGGGGCTCGACCCCCGGGACTTCGGCATGGACGAGGTATTGCGGCGGGTGGCGAAGGACGGCGACCTGTTCTCAGACGTGCTCGAAGGAGGGCAGTCCCTGGCTCAGGCGCTCGCGTCCGTGCGCTAGCGGACTATTTTGGGCAGACCAGCTCCGCAGCGGGATCGAGCTCAACGGCGTGCGAGTCGAACCTCGCGAGATCCCACAGCCTCACGAGCGCTGAGTGGTGTTCGAGGTCGAGTTGGCCGGAGACCGGCGCTTCGACAGTCCGCAGGACGTGGCCGGAAGGGACAGACGAGTCGGTATGGGCCGATCTTCGTCATCCAGCGGCATCAGGCACGGCGGCTCCAATACGACCTCCGCCTCGAGCGGGACGGGGCGCTCGCCAGCTGGACGGTGCCGAAACGGCGTGCTGCTCGAGCCGGGGCAGCGCCACGTCCGACTACCTCTCGAACGTCTACCATCGCGCGCGGCTCGCGCGACTATCCCTACCGGGCCGGTTCGACGGCTGAGCGAGGCGGGCCCAGCCCGAGCAGGGCGCCGACCCCCAGCAGGACGAACGCGGGGGCGACCGGGAGCACGAAGTGCAGGTCCGTGAAGAGTCCGAGGGCGCTGACGAGCACGACGAGCAACGCTCCCAGCGGCAGGGCGAGCAGGAGCAGGGCTCCGCGCGGCCTGCGGACGGCGAGCGCGACGAGCCCGACGACGATCCACTGCCACGGCCGCGGGTACCATCGCGACAGCTGGTTGAGCCGCAGCGCGAGCCCGGGCCTCCCGTTGCGATCCGGAAGCCCTGCGAAGAGCTCGTCGCGGCGGCGCAGGATCGCGTCGAACCGATCTCGCTCGCCCGGCGTGGCGAACGTGAAGCGGTACCGCGTCGGTGACGTCCAGACCTGACGGATGCTGCCGTCCGGCCGCGAGATCCACGCGTTCTGGCCCGGCGGGATCGGCTCCCCCTCGCTGGGCGTCGGCAGGCTTCCGGCGCGGGGTGGCTCGGGCGCCGCGACGAGCTCCGTCCCGGCAACCACCCGGAAGTGCGCCTGGCTCAACTCGTCCCAGATCGTGCTCACGACTCCCGAGGCGTACGCCCCGGGATGGGCCTTGACCGCCTCGATTCCCGCGTTGCGCAGCACGGCGTAGTTCGAGTCCCAGCCGAAGTCTCGGTCCGAGAGCAGGTACAGGTCCTCGTGGACGCGGAAGCTGCCCTTGCGGAAGAGCTCGTCGAGCATCACGCCGTACCGGCGGTACGGCTCCCGCGTCAGCAGGTCGTGCTGCATCGCCGTGGCGAGGCGCCTCGACGCCGGGCCGTTGTCGGCTCGCACGATGTGGTCGGTGATGAACGCGCGGTAGAAGGAGATGATCGCGTTGCCCCCGCGTGCGAGCCCCCAGTAGTCGAAGCGCAGCCCGTTGTGAAGCGTCCAGAGCGCGAGCGGCACGAGCGCGGCCGCCGTGAACGCTCCGCTCCAGCGGAGACGGGAGCGCCAGGTGCCTCGGATCGCGAGCGGAAGGAACACGAACACGAGCAGGACGATGCTGCCGGGTCGTGCGAGGACGGTCACGGACGCGGCCAGTCCGACCAGCACAAAGCGCTCGCTGGTGGGCCGCTCGTAGGCGCGCGCGAGGGCCCATGCGAAGCCGGCAAATGCCGCCGCGAGCATCGGCTCGCTGGACAGCTCGTGGAACATAAGGGCGTAGCCGTGGTAGAGCAGGAGTGCGACAGCGGTGGCGAGCGCTGCGCGGCGACCGAAGACGAGCGCGGCGCGACTCCACGCCACGATCGAGAACGCGTAGAGCACGGCCAGTACGGGCTCGACGAAGAAGCCGCCCGCGAGGTCGAGAACCGGTCCGGCGACGAGCGGCGTGACCGGCGTCCGGAAGAGCAGCGACCACGGCAGCAGCACGTCGCGGTCGAGGAGCTGGAGGTAGGCGTAGATGTACTCGTCGAGGTCCCGGCCCACCGTTGCCGGCCAGGCGATGGCCCGAAGCGCGTAGGCGCCCAGACCGATCACGAAGAGGACAGCTGCGCCGCGACGCGTCTCCGCCAAGCGCTCGGCGCGCGTGAGAAGGGACTTCAGCCGCCCGATGCTGAAAACCCTACCCTGCTAGCGTGCTGCGCTCGATGGTGCCGGGACGACCGATCTGGCTCGTGCTGCCGGACCCGCTGTCGGCCCGGATCTTCTTCGACTGCCGGATCGTGGAGCGGCTGGTGGAGCGCGTCGGGGAGCGCTTGGAGGTCGTCTTCCTCATGGACGGTGAGGCGACCGCGGAGTGGGAAAGTCGCCTGGGCGGACTGCGGATGACGCGACGCAAAGAGCTCTTCCCGGCGCAGGTCGGCACGCTCGAGCGCGCGCGGCGGCGCGCAGATCGCTGGCTCGACGAGCGGATCGGCTTCTATCCGCTCGCCATCAGGGTGAACCTGCGCCACGGGTTCCACCGCGAGCGCATGCGGCCGGGTCACCAGAACTGGTTCCTCGATCCGACGCGGATCGGGCCGCTGCCGCGCTGGGACTGGGTGGAGCGCACCATGCTCTTCTGGCACTTCAGCCGGCTCCGCTACATGCCGTCGGCGCTATGCGAGCGGTTGAGGCGGGAGCGCCCGGCGCTGCTCGTCAGCAACATCCAGATGCAAATCGACGTGCCGCTGATCCTCGCCGCGCACCGCAGCGGTCTGCCGCTCGTCGGCTACGTCGCGAGCTGGGACCACACGGTCGGAAAAGGCGTCATCTGGCCGGGCATGAGGCGCTACCTGGTGCAGAACGAGGTCATGCGTGCCGATCTCGGCCGCTACCACGGGATCGGTGCCGACAGCGTCGTCGTGACCGGCTGGCCGCAGACCGATGTCTTCCACCGGCGCCGGCCCCGCGCGGCGTACGAGGAGCTGCTTCGACGCTACCGCCTCGACCCGGGGAGGCCGCTCGTGCTCGTCATGGGCAACACGCCCACGAACGCGCCCTACGAGGAGCGGTTCGTGACCCGTCTTGTCGCGTGGTGGGAGCAGGGCTCGCACGAGCGTTTCCAGCTGCTCCTCCGGCCCCACCCGCGCGACCGCCAATGGCGCGAGCGCTTCGCGGCGGGGTTCGGCCGGACCGGGATTTACGTGCAGCAGCCGAGCTACACCGACCTGGAGACGCTGGCCACTCTGCTGCAGCACGGTGACTGCGTCGTCTCCAACGCCGGCACGATCCTGCTCGACAGCCTCGTCAACGACCGACCTGCCGTCTGCGTCCTCTACGACGAAGGCGCGCTCCCGGGTGAGAGCTGGGCGGCGAAGAACGTCACGGGCAAGCACTACGAGGAGCTGATCGCGTCGGACGCCTTCTACTGCGCGAGGGCCTTCGACGAGGTGACCGCGGGAATCGAGCGGGCTCTCGCCGAGCCCGGCGAGCTCGCCGCGGAGCGCGCCCGTGTCTCGCGCGAGGTGGTCGGGCACGTGGACGGTCGTGCCGCCGAGCGCGTCGTGGACGCCGCCCTCGCGGCGCTTGCCTAGAGCCCGTGCACGGCCGGAGGCAAGGCTATCGTGGCCCGATCAGCGCGAAGCCGGCGAACGACATTCGGCCTCGAGCGACGGGTAGCAGGCTCGCCGCTCGGCCGACCGGGACCGGGCTTGCGGCCGCGGGGATCTTCTGGGCCTTTTGGGTCGCGAACTTCAACGTGCTCGGGTTCGCCGGAGACGCGCAGGCCCCGGATCCCGAGCGCCCGTTCTCGTTCGTGCGCCTCCTCTTCGGAGAGACCGATCACGCCTTTGGCTACCAGTTTGGTCTCGCCTTACTCTGGACCCCGTTCTACGCCGTCGGAAAGCTGCTGCGGGCCGCCGGAGTCGCCACGATCGACGGGAACTCGGTCGAGATTGCGGCAATCACGCTCGGCACGAGCGTCCTCGTGGCTGCGACGGCGATCTTGCTACTCCTACTGCTGAGCTCGCTGGGCGTGCGCCATCGGGTGTCCGTCATGTTCCTGAGCACGTTTGGCACGCCGTTGTTCTTCTACGGCACCTTCGGGCCAGGCCTTTCGCACGTTCCCGACGCGCTTCTGGTGACGGCGATCGTCCTGCTCCTATTCCAGTACCTGCGGGCAGCGTCGCCTCCCCTCTGGCTTGCGATTGCCATCGGAGCGGTCGGAGGCTACGCCGTCACCGTGCGCATCTTCAACGGATTCGTGGTCGCCGCCGTGGTACTCGGGCTTGCCGTCTACCGCCGTTACCGGGGTGCTGTCACGATCGCGCTGTCCGCGGCGGGCTTCCTCGGGGTGCTCGTCTTGGTTCCGTTGCTGCTCGGCGTATCCAATCTGACGAGCGGCTACGCGGGGAGCACGGGCCAGGCGGTGTCCCAGACGTTCTCCTTCAGCCCGGAGACCGTGATCCGGATGCTCGTGTCACCGGACTGGGGTCTATTCGTGTGGACACCCGTCACGCTGCTCGGCGCGATCGGGTTCGTCGTCCTGTTGCGACAGAGGCCGGAGGAACGTCCTTTCCTCGTTATCACCGCGGGCATCGCTCTTTCCATCATCTTGCCCTACGCCTTCGTGGTCTTCTTGACGCAGTCGTACTCTCAGCGCTACTGGACGCCGCTCTTCCCCGTGGTCGCACTGGGGCTGGCGGGTCTGGTCGAGCTGCGGCCGAAGATCGTCATCCCGGCCGCAGCGCTCGCGGTCGCGTGGTCGCTCGTCTTGGCGTTCTACACGGCCCCCTTCACGGGTTGCCGGCCTGTCGCAGGTGGCGTTCGCACCGCTTGCGAGGACGGTGCGGTCGATTTCCCTCGGCGTGTGGCGAACGGGAACATCGATGTCGCCGACTACCTCGACAGCATCTACCACCGCGCGCGCTTGGCGCGGCTCCTCGACGACGGCTAAGCTCGACGACGGCTAAGCCCGAATGACGAACGACGCGAGCTCGAGGCCCGCCGGAGCCGGCGGCAACGGCAGGCCCCCTCGGCTACGACCACACTCAAGCGGTCTTCGCACCGCCCTACAATCGGCGCGTGCCCAGATCGAGTACCGCCGTTGAGCCGACGGATGCTGCCCTGACTTCCGTACGACTGCTCCTTAGCGTCGTCGTGCCCGTCTTCAACGGCGGGGATGAGATCGTCGACAACGTGGGCGTGATCCAACGCGCGGTCGCCGAGGGGCTGCGTGCCGAGGATCTCGAGGTGATCGTCGTCTCCGACGGCTCGATGGACGACACAGCGGAGCGACTGCTGGAGGCGCGTGCCGACCTGCGCATCCGCCTCATCCACTACGACCGCAACCTCGGCAAGGGCTACGCGGTGAAACTCGGCGCGCTCGCTGCCCGCGGCGAGTGGATCGCCGTCGTCGACGCTGATCTCGACCTCGACCCCGCCGCTATTCCGGCCTACGTGGACCTTGCCCGGCGCGAGGGGCTCGACTTCGCCATCGGCTCGAAGCGGCATCCGGACTCGGTCGTTGACTACCCCCCCTCGCGGCGTGTCGCCAGCTGGTGCTACCAGCAACTCAACCGCGCCCTGTTCGGGCTGGACGTCCGCGACACGCAGGTGGGGCTGAAGGTCTTTAGCCGGGACGTCGTGCAGGAGGTGATGCCGCTGCTCTTGGTGAAGCAGTTCGCGTTCGACCTTGAGCTCCTGGCCGTTGCGACGGCGCTCGGGCGGGGGCGGATCCGCGAGCTGCCCGTGCGCCTCGAGTACCGCTACAGCGGCTCGTCCCTGGGGTCGGCGGCCGTCGTCCGCGCCCTCGTCGACACGGCGGCCGTCTTCTACCGGCTGCGAGTCCTCCATACGTACCAGCGCAAGCGCGAGCTTCTCGGCAGCCGGCAGCTGCCGCCCGTCGAGAGACTTCCTGTGGTCAGCCTCGTCGGCGACCCGGACGCCCGGGAGCTCCTCGACTACCCGAAGCTCGAGGGATCTCTTCCCGGCTCGCGTGAGGAGGCGGCTCGGAGCGCGGCGGGTGACGTGCTCGCCATGCTGGCCCCGGGCGCCCGCCCTGCAGGCAACTGGGTGAGCGCCGCCGTCCCGTACCTGCTCGAGGACGACGTCGCGGCGGTCGTCTGCCCGACGCTTGCCCCACACCGCGTGCCGCTCCGCGAGCGAGTCGCGGCTGCCGTCCTCGAGTCGCGGCTCGGCTCCGGGTCGCGCCGGATCCGCTACCTGCCCGGCAACGTGCGCGCGGTCACCGATCACGAGGCCTCGAGCGTCGTCGTGCGGCGCGCGGAGTACGTCGAGGCGCTCGAGCACGGCGTTCCCGGCGACCGGCTCGTGGCCTGGCTCGCCGCGCGCGGGAAGCTGACGATCTACACGCCGGACACGTCGGTATCGCTCGCCCCGCCTCCGCTCGTCGGGCCGCACCTCTCGGCGACGGCCGCCTACGCCCGGACGCGGGGAGCGGTGGCGCGCGCCTCGCGGGGGGCGAGCCTCAGCGGCTCGACGGCCGTGTCGGTCGGCCCGGCCGCCGGAGCGCTCGCGGGGTCGATGCTCGTCCTGGCGGGAGGGCCAGGCCGCCGTGCCGGCTCGCTGCTCGTGCTCGCGTACGGGGCGATGCTCGCCTTCAGCGGCCTCCACGCGGCCGTGCGCTTCCGCTCGCTTGCCGTCGCTCTGCTTCACCCGCCGGCCGTAATCGCGACGCACGCGTCGTACCTCGCCGGCTTCGTGCGCGGCCTGCTCGGGCGGGCCTCGCGCTAGCCGGGCTCGAGGCCGAGGCGTGCGAGGGCGGCCGGCAGGAGCGTCGCCCAATCGAAGCGCTCGCGGTACGCGAGCGCGAGCTGCCGGCGGCGGCGCCACTCCTCCGGCGAGTCGAGCCCGCGCGCGATCGCGTCGGCGAGCCCGGCAGCGTCGAACGGCGCGAGCTCCGCACCGGCCTCGCGCGCGAGCTCCTCTGCGTTCGGCGGGACGGGCGTGAGCAC
>JBKJWA010000070.1:0-7008 GCA_046716705.1 Gaiellaceae bacterium | reverse complement strand
GCTCAGCCGCGTAGCCGCCCTCGGTCTCCTCGCCGCGGATGCCGAGGTCGAGGAACGTCGCGCCGAGCGACTCCACCTGCTCCTTCACGACCGGACGTACATCGAACCCGGAGACGACGGCGCCGAGTCGGCGGGCCGTTGCGAGGGCCTGCAGCCCGGCGACGCCCGCGCCGAGCACGAGCACCTTCGCGGGTGGGACCGTCCCGGCCGCGGTCGTCAGCATCGGGAAGAACTTCGGCAGCCGCTCGGCGGCCAACAGCACGGCCTTGTAGCCGCCCACGGTCGCCTGCGACGAGAGGGCGTCCATCGGCTGTGCGCGCGTGATGCGGGGGATCGACTCCATCGCGAACGCGACGACGCCCTGCGCGCGGAGCCGCTCGATGCCTTCAGCGTCGGTGAGTGGCTGCAGGAACGCGACGAGAATGCCACCGCTCCTGAGCCTCCCGACCTGCTCGACCGACGGCTTCTGCACCATGACGACCGCGTCGGCCTGGCCGAGCACCGTGTCGGCAACCGACGCCCCGGCCGCCTCGTACTCGCCGTCGGAGAATCCCGCCGACGTCCCCGCTCCGCGCTCGACAGCGACCGTGAAGCCGGCGCCCACGAGGCGCGAAGCGATGTCCGGCACGAGGGCCACACGGCGCTCGCCCGGCGCCGTCTCTGTCGGTACCCCCACCAGCATGCGGCGCAACTCTACGCGGAAGGGAACCGGCGCGGAGCCTGGAAATGTCGCGTATGGCGCTCATGGATCTCGCGCGCGCGATCGAGGCTCGCGACCCGTACTCGTCCGGGCATGCGGCGCGGGTGACTGCGATCGCGGAGGTTGTCGCCGCACGGCTCGGCTGGGACGAGGATCAGATCGACGTCCTTCGCATCGGCGCGGCCCTCCACGACATCGGCAAGCTCGCGGTTCCCGACACCGTGCTGCGGAAGCCGGGGCCGCTCGACGAGGACGAGTTCGACCACGTGCGCGCCCACCCGGAAGAAGGGGCGCGAATGCTCGAGCTTGTCGGGACACTGCGCGCCGCCGCGCCGTGCGTCCTCCATCACCACGAGCACTGGGACGGCAGCGGGTACCCGACGGGACGCGCAGGAGGGGACATCCCACCCGAGGCGCGCGTGCTTGCCGTCGCCGACGCGTACGACGCCATGACGTCCGACCGGCCGTACCGTCCCGCACTGTCCGAGGGGAGAGCGGTCGCGGAGCTGGAGCGGTGCGCGGGCACGCAGTTCGACCCCGAGGTCGTGACGGTCTTCGCCGAGGCCTGGCGGCGGGGCGCTCTCGATATTCCGTCCGGCATCCGCGCCGTCGCGTTGTAGCCGGGCCGACTTCTCCTTCGCCTCGCAGGTCTTCGAGCCGCGGATCCAGCCGCCACCACCACCGACCTCGCCCACGGCCACTACGCGGCCTGACTTCTGGAGGCGGATGACCATTCGCGCCTTCCCGGCGCCCTCGGTCAGCGTGATGAGGAGCCGCCCGGTCTCGAGGCAGCCGAACTTCCGGCCGAACACCCAGCCGTCTTTGACTCGCGTTGCCGGCGGCGACCGGCAGCGCGACCGCGACGACGGTCGCCGCGAGCGCACTCCTCAGAGCGTCGCCCATACCTCGAGCTTAGATCGCACGCGCCGGATGACGTCGTCCGTGAACTCCGTCGTCGACGCATGGCCGCCGAGATCGGCAGTCCGAACGCCGTCCGCCACGGCTTCCAGGCTTCCCTCGCGGATCGCGCGCGCCGCATCGGACGCGTGCTCGCCGGCGAACGTCAGCAGCGCGGACCCCGCGAGGATCATCGCGAGCGGGTTCGCGACATTCTTGCCGAAGAGGCTCGGTGCCGTGCCGTGGGCCGCCTCCGCGAGCACGACGTCCGTGACGTAGTCGTCACCGAACGCGACTACGAGGGACTCGGATCCGGCGATCGACCCGAAGAGGGGCAGGACGAGATCGGAGAGGATGTCGCCGTCGCGGTTGAGCGCCGGAATGACCATCGGGTCGCCGCTCGCCGACAGCAGCAGCGCGAACGTCGCGTCGATGAGTTGCGGGTTGTACGGCACGTCGGGATGTCGCGCGGCGGCTGCGTCCATCTCCTCCTTCAGCATGCCCTCGTAGATCGGGCTCACCGTGTACTTGGGCCCGCCGAAGACCTTCGCGCCGGTGCGCTCCGCCAGCCGGAACGAGAACTCGGAGACGGCGCGGCAGACGCGGCGCTCGATGCGCTCGGTGCGCAGCGCTACCTCGTCGTCGCCCTCTCCCTCGCGCCACTCCCGCGCACCATAGGCATCGCCGACCGCCATGCGGACGACCGAGATCGGGGCGTGGGCGCCGCCCACGGGAGCAACGCCGGGAATGCGCCTTCCCGTACGGACGATCACCTCTCCGCCGATCTCCTCGCGAAGGATCCTGTTGGGCGAGCCGACATCACCTGCGCCCTCGGGCGTGACGGTCGCCGCCTTCAGCCCGAGCCCGGCTTCGCGCACGGCCGCGGCGGCCTCGTAGACGACGGCGTTCTTCGACGCCCGGCGACCCTCGAGCGAGAGATCGAAACGGGGGAGCTCGAACTCCGTCCCGATCACGTCCGGTGCGAGCACGCGCAGGGCCTCTTCGAGCAGCTCTTGCCCGGTCTCGTCCCCCTCGAGCACGACGATCGTCCTCCGCTCCACGGCGGCGCATTGTACGTGGTCGAACGAACGTGAATTACGACCGCGCTCTTTTCCTACGACTTATCGTCTAGGCTTCGCGATCTCAGCTCACAAAACGAAGGAGATTTCAGTGGCCAAGAAGACGATTCTCGTGTGCGACATGTGCGGAGCCGAAGTCGAGGAGCAAAAGGGCGCCACGATGCGCGTCACGTATACGGATGCGAGGCGCGGCTCGAGGCAGGCCGATCTCTGCGACAGCTGTGCCGGCAAGCAGCCCGGCCGCACGGTCGCGCGCCGAGGCCGCCGGCCGAAGGCAGCCGCCGCGTAAGGGACACGCCCCCATAAGACGGCGCGCACCGGCTCTAGACTGAGCCATGTGCCGCTGACACTGCTCGCGGGGCCCGCGAACGCCGGCAAGATCGCTCTCCTCCTCGACCGCTATGCGGCGGACATCGCGCGCGAGCCTGTGCTCATCGTCCCGAACCGGGCGGAGGTGCAGCGCGTCCAGCGCGATCTCGTCGCCGGAGGCAAGGCGCTCGTCGGCGGCTCCGTGGGGACATTCGACGACCTGTTCGCCGCCATCGCCCGCGGCAACGGCCACCACCGGGCGGTGCTCACGGACGCACAGCGAGGACTGCTGCTGAGAGGGTTGGCGCGGGACGCATCGCGTTTCGCGGGCTTTGCGGAGACGCTCGGCGCCACGCTCGCGGAGCTCGAGTCGGGGCTCGTCGACCCCGAAGATCTCGATTCGGAGCTCGCCGACCTGCTCCGTGCGTACCGCTCGGAGCTGGATCGGCTCGGGCGCTGGGACCGCGATCGCGAGCGGCGCCACGCAGCGGACCGCGTGGCGGGCGAGCTCGACGCGTGGGACGGCCGTCCCGTGTACGCCTACGGATTCGAGGATCTCACCGCGGCGCAGTGGGCGCTCGTCGAGGGGCTCTCAGGCCGTGCAGACGTCACGGTGTCGCTGCCGTACGAGCCCGGGCGCCTCGCGTTCACCGCTCTCGAGCGGACCGCAGAGACCTTGTCCAAGCGAGCCGCCGGGCGCATCGAGGAGCTTCCTGCGGCGTCCGATCGTTACGTGCGGCCCGCGCTCGCGCATCTCGAACGGCGGTTGTTCGTCGACGGTGACGTGCCCGCTTCGCCCCTCGAGGGAGCCGTGCGCTTTCTCGAGGCGCCGGGTGCGCGCGGCGCGCTCGAGCTGGTGGGAGAAGAGGTCCTGGAGCTCGTGCGCGGCGGGACGAACCCGGCCGACATCGCGGTCGTCGCGCCCGCCGTGGAGCGCTGGCGCGCGCCGCTCGAGACGACCTTCACCGGGCTCGGCATCCCGTACGCCGCCGAGGGCCTGACGCGGCTCGGCCAGACCCCGTTCGGCAGCGCGCTGCTCTCGCTGCTCCGCTTCGCCTGGCTCGGCGGCGGACGCCACGACCTCTACGCGTTTATGCGGTCACCGTATTCAGGTCTCCGTCGCGACCACGTCGACTTCCTCGAGGGAAGGCTGCGCGGGCGCGCCATCCACACGCCGGAGCGCGTGGAGGCGGAGACACTCAGGCTGCGCGGGCAGCCGCTGCCGTTCCTCGACACGCTGCGGTCAGGCAGCTCGAACCAGGAGGCGGTGAGGACGCTCGCCGGGACGATGCTGCCGGCGGCCTACGGTCTCGGCGGCCCACCGACCTCCGACGCGGGCCGCGTCGACCTGCGCGCGTACGAGGCGACCCTGCGCGCTCTGGAGGAGGTCGACGCCTGGCAGGAGCTCACGGGGAACGTCCAGGCCGAGGACGTCGTATACGTGCTCGAGCGTGCGGTGGTCGGCGGCGGGCCTGCCAGGCAGCCGGGCCGCGTGGCCGTGGTCGACATGCTCCGCGCACGCACGAGACACTACGAGATCGTCTTCGTGCTCGGCCTCGACGAGGGGACGCTTCCGAGGCGCGCCGGCCCGCCGAGCCTGCTCGGCGACGACGCCCGGCGCGCGATCGAGGAGCGATCCCGCCGCGCCCGCGTCACCCGCCCGGATCCCGTCGCGGCCGACCGGTATCTCTTCTACACCGCGTGTACCCGCGCCACCCGTCGCCTGTATCTCGTCCGCGAGGCCGCGACGGACGACGGGACACCACGAGAGCCGAGCCCGTTCTGGGAGGACGTGCGCGCGCTGTTCTCGACCGACGACGTCGCACGCTGGACGAGGCGGCGGCTGCTCTCGGAGGCGACCTGGCCCATGGATCGCGCGCCGACCGAGCGCGAGCGGCTGCGCGCGACGGCGGCGCTGGCAGCGGTCGATCCCGACGCTACGTCCGCCGTTGCCCTCGCGAACGGCTGGGACCGCCGGCTCGACCGAGCGCGCGGCGCATTCGCGCGTCCCACGCGGCTCACGCACCCGGTCGTCTTGGGAGAGCTTGCGGCGCGGGGTACGTTCGGCGTCACCGAGCTCGAGCTCTTCGCCGACTGCTCTTCGATGTGGTTCGTCGAGCGAGTAATCGATCCCCGGCCGATCGACGCGCGTGTCGACGCCCGGCTGCGCGGCCAGGTGGCACACCAGGCCCTCTTCAAGCTCTTCTCCGGGCTGCCGAAGCACGTCGGCTCCGACCGCATCGAGGCCGAGCGACTCGAAGAGGCGCTCGCGTTCCTCGAGGAGTGCGTCCGCGAGGCGGTCGCCGGCCAGACAAGCCGCATCGAGCTCACCGACGTCGAGCGGCTCGAGCTCGAACAGGGGTTGCTGCGCGATCTCGGGGAGTTCGTACGTGGTGAGGCACGATCTGCGATGCCGCTCGTGCCGAGGAGATTCGAGGTCTCGTTCGGCAGCGAGCGTTCCGCACCCGGGCTCAAGGCGGGGCTCGACCTCGGCGGCTTCGCCGTGAGCGGGAAGATCGACCGCGTCGACCTCGACCCGTTTTCCGCGCGCGGGATCGTCCAGGACTACAAGAGCGGCAAGGCTGCGCACTCGGCCGCGAAGATCGATTCCGAGCTCCGGCTGCAGATCCCGCTCTACATGCTCGTCCTCCGCGACCTGCTGGGCGTGGAGCCGGTGGGCGGCCTCTACCGCGCGCTGGCCGGCGAGCGCAGCGCCCGCGGCGTGCTCCGCGCGAGCGCTCGTGAGGATCTCGTGCCGGGGTTCTCGCCTCGCGACTACCTCGACGACGAGGCGTTCTGGGCGCTCGTCGACCAGGCGGCAGACCGGGCTCGCGGCTCCGTCGGCCGAATCCGCGACGGACACGTCCTCCACGATCCGAAGGGCGGTTCGTGCCCGTCATGGTGCGAGCGTGGCCCCATCTGCCGGGTGAGGCGGCCGTGACCACAGTCACCGAGCCGCAGGCTCCCAATCCGGAGCAGGCAGTCGCGATCGACGCGGGCGGGACCGTCTTCGTCTCCGCGGGCGCGGGAACCGGGAAGACGACTGTCATCGTCGAGCGCTTCGTCAAAGCCGTCGAGCGCGGCGTCGACGTCGGCTCGATCCTCGTCGTGACGTTCACCGAGCGCGCCGCCGGCGAGCTCAGGTCGCGGATCCGGGCGAGGCTCCTGCGGTCCGGCCGCGCCGATCTCGCTCGTGAGCTCGACGGCGCGTGGATCTCGACGATCCACGGCTTCTGCCATCGGCTGCTCCGTGCGTATCCGACGGCCGCAGGCGTCGATCCCCGCTTCCGCGTGCTCGACGAGAGCCAGGCGAGCGTGCTGCGCGCGGAGGCGTTCGGCGTCGCGTTGGCGGAGTTCTGCTCCGACGAGCATCCGGAGCGGGTCAAGCTGCTCGCGACGTACGGCGCAGTCGGCCTACGCCGCATGCTCGGCGGGGTCGCCGAGACCTTGCGGGCGGCAGGCCGGCCGCTCGAGCTCGGGCTGCAGGAGGAACCGAAGCTCGAGGAGAGGGTCGCGGAGCTGAGGGCAGCCGCTACGCGGGCGCTCGCGGAGACGGACGGCGAGCCCAGGACAGACGACGCGCGTGTCATCCTCGCGCGCGCCGTCCAGCTGCTCGACGGGAACCCGCACGTCGACCTCCTGCTCGACCTGTCGGAGATCGCGGTGAAGGGCCGCGGCAAGGAGCGCTTCGCAGCGTACGAGGACCTGCGGCTCGCGCTGGAGCAGACGGCGCTCAACGTCGCTGCCGTCCGCGACCGGGACTTGCTGCAAGAGCTGCTCGCGCTGTTCGCCGACGCGTACCAGCGCGCGAAGGATGCAGAGAGCGCACTCGACTTCGAAGACCTGCAGCTCCGCGCCCGCGATCTCCTCTCCCACGACGAGACGGTGCGCGGCAGGGAGCGCCTTCGCTTCCGGTCGATCATGGTCGACGAGTTCCAGGACACGAACCGGCTGCAGTGCGAGATCGTCGACCAGTTTGACCCGGAAGAGCTGTTCTTCGTCGGCGACGAGTTCCAGTCGATC
>JBKJWA010000069.1:0-4662 GCA_046716705.1 Gaiellaceae bacterium | reverse complement strand
CGGACGCCGCAGCGGTGCAGAACTCCACCCCGATGCATGGCTCGACGCCAATCGTCCCCGAGCGGGCGAAGTTCGGCAGCGGCGTCGGCGGCTTCGAGTAGTCGACCGCGCGGACGTTCGCGAACGTCACTCCTTGGCCGGCGTACTGCGTATTGACGATGATGTTTGCTCCCGATCCCGATCCGCCGGTCGTGAGGTTGTCGAAGCCGATCACCGTCGCCGGAGCGACGTAGGTGAAGCGCGAGTTGGGGCCCGCCGCCGATGTGCCGTTCCCAGTGGTCACTGTGACGTCGACAGTGCCTGCCTCCCGTGGCGGCGACGTTGCCTGGATCTGCGTGTCTGAGATGACGGTCGCGGACGTGGCCGGTGCGTCGCCGAATCTCACCGTTGCATTGCTTCCGAAGTTGCTGCCTGTGATCGCGACCTGTGTGCCGCCGGACGTCGGGCCGGATGTCGGGGTGAGCGCCGTGACCACCGGTGGGGCCAGGTAGTAGAACTCGGTCGAAGGGCCGCTGCTGAACCACCCCGGTGTGTACTCGCGCGAGGTCCCGAAGGCATTCGTCACGTGCACGTGGACTGTGCCCGCTTCGTGCGGAGGCGCGACGGCGGAGATCTCGGTCCGGGAGCCAACGGTGAACGACGCCGCCGGCGTCGTTCCGAAAGTCACGCCGGAGACTCCTGCGAAGT
Organism: Gaiellaceae bacterium; assembly: GCA_046716705.1. GTDB lineage: Bacteria > Actinomycetota > Thermoleophilia > Gaiellales > Gaiellaceae > PALSA-612. The sequence goes on along the minus strand of JBKJWA010000069.1, from coordinate 3,975 downwards.
TGTAGCCGGTGATCACTACCTGCGTCCCGCCCGCAGTCGGACCTGCGCGTGGTGCTAACCCGGTGATCGCAGCAAGCAGGGCGAACACCCCTTGGCCGACTATGGCAACCGCGCCGTCGTACGAGATCGATGGTGTTCCCCTCGGAAGGTCCTCGCCAGACTGGTAGGCGAACCTCGAGCCGGTGCGCGAGTACACCGCCGTCTTTCCCGGCTCGTCCGCCTGCTGCTTGCCACAGCAGATGAGCGCGGTCAACCCGTCGCCGGACATCGCGAGCGCCGCCCCGAAGACGAGATCGGAGCGGGTGAACGGGGTCAGCAGCGGCGCAGAAGACCAGGCCGATCCCGTACGGCGGATGACGTACACAGCCGGGTACCGCGACGTCGGGTCGACGACGAAACCCCAGTATCCGTCCCCCGAGAGCGCGACATCGGCGCCGTACTCCTTCGTGTACTCCTCGACGAGCTTCTTCTGCTTGCGGGAGCCCGTCAGCGATGTGAACACCCAGGCTGCCCCTTTGCCGGCGTCGTCGCCAGGCCCGCCCACGAGCGCCGTGCTCCGGTCGAATGACAGTGCCACGCTCGTCCCGAACTCCGCCTTCCCCTTGCGGCCGCTGCCGGTGAGCTTCGTCCCCTGTCGCCATGCCTGGCCGGAGCGCTTGAAGAGCCAGGCCGCGCCCTTGTCCGAGTCGTTGGCGGGGGCGCCGGCGAGCGCGAGCGCGCCGTCGCCGGAGAGCGCGACGCTCCGTCCGAACCGGTCTTCGCGGGTCGCCCCCGTGCGCCTGAGCTCCTGTCCGACCCATGGTGCTCCCCCGCCCGCGGTCCTGTAGATCCAGGCCGTGCCTATGGCGGGCGGATCGGCGTACACGGTCGGACGCACGCCGGGAGCACCGACGAGGGCGACCCTGCCGTTGGCCGAGAGCGCGACGCTCTCGCCAAACTTGCCGACGCCCTTCCTCGATCGCGCTCTCAGCGTCGCGATCAGCTGCCACGTGCTGCCCGAACGCGTGTATACCCGCGCTTCGCCGTTCGAACGGGTTCCCGCCGATGGGTCGCCCACGATCGCGACGCGACCATTGCCCGCGAGAGCGACCCGACCACCTGTGGGGAGTGAGCCCATCGAGATCAACCGGATATCGTCCGCCGCAGCGACGGCCTCGGTTGCGGTCCCTCCTGGCGTGAGGATGACAAGCGACGAAACCCCCGCAACCAAGGTGAGCATTGCGCCGCGGAGAGTGCGCTTCATGACGGAGGAGTCTAGCCCGCGGGCCAATGCGGCTCATCGCTACGCTTTTCGGGGCTGGAGGCAGATCCCGCGCTCGACCAGGTCGATCGCTACGGACGGCTGCTGCGGTACCTCTGGCGGGGCGGCGCGAACGTCAACCTCGCGCTCGTGCGCCAGGGCGCCGCGGCGCCGTACTTCTACGACGGTGACCAGGGGCGGTTCGCCGACCGGCTGCTCGCGGCCGCCAGGGCCGCCAGGGCCGCGAGACGCGGGCTCTGGGGTGCGTGCCCCGGAACGATCCTCGATCCGTTTCGCCAGGTCGAGACACGCCAGAAGGACACCAACTACTCGCGGCATCGTTCCGCGCAGCGGCTGTGACCCGTCGTATCCCGGCGTGTGCATCCCGCTGACTAGCCGGCGAGGAGGTGCCGTTCGAGCCAGTCGGCGGATAGCTTCATCGCCTTCACTTCGTTCTGCCGCTTCGTGAAGCCGTGGCCCTCGTCCTCGAAGACGACGTACTCGACCTCGCGCCCGAGCGACTGCAGCTTCTCCACGAGCTGATCCGACTCCGGCTTCACGACGCGCGGGTCGGTCGCGCCCTGCAACACGAGCAGCGGCGTCTTCATGTTCTCGATGTACGTCAGCGGCGAGCGCTCGCGCAGGAGGTCGGCGTCGTCTTCGGGATCCCCCACGAAGCGTTTCATCATTCGTCGCCACGTCGGCGGAACCGCCTTCGCGAACGTGATGAGGTTGAACGGGCCGAAGATGTCCACGGCCGCCGCCCAGTAGTCGGGCAGGCGCGTCACGCAGGTGAGCACCGCGAAGCCGCCGTACGAGCCGCCGAACACGCCGATCCGGTCCCGATCCACCCAGTCCTGCTCGTGCAGCCATCTGACTGCGTGGTCCCAGTCCTTCAGGTCGCCGCCGCCCCAGTCGCGCTGTATGAGCCTCTGATAGGTCTTGCCGTAGCCCGTCGAGCCGCGGATGTTCGTCGCCAGCACGGCGATGCCGCGGCTGACGAGATACTGGTACAGCGGGTGGTAGAGCGGGTGCTCCTGCGCCTCCGGCCCGCCGTGGATGGAGAGCACGACCGGGACCCGTCCCTCGACGTGAGGGCGGTAGAGCCACGCCGGGATCTCGCGATCGTCAAACGTCGGGTACGTGATCAGCTCGAGGTCAGCGAGCTCGCCCTCAGGTGGCACGCCGATCCTGCTCTCGGTGACCGCACGCGCGTTGCCCGTCCCGGTCTCCACCACCCCGGCCTCCGGGGGACGGCGCGGTCCCGACAGGATGACGGCGGCTCGCGAGCCGTCGTCCGAGAGCGCTATCGGCGGGCGAAAGCCCGTGAGATGAGGCCGCGCGCCGGCCGGAAGCCTCGGAGCGGGCAGGTCAAGGCCCGACTCCAGGTCACGGAGTTTCAGGACCGCCCAGCCTTCCTCGTTGACGAGCCAGGCGAGCACGCGGCCGTCGCCTGAAACGGCCACCTCCTCCACGTCCGCCTCGGGAGCTTCCACCCAGTCGAAGCGACCGGCTTCGAGGTCGTAGAATGCGAGCGCCTGGAACTCTCGGCCTTCGTCCGTGAGGAGGTAGAAGCCCGAGCCGTCGGCCGCCCACGGCCCGGGAGCGTAGATGCCGTCCTCGTCGTGGGGCGTGATCTCGGGCGCCTCGCCCGTCTCGAGGTCGACGAGGTGAATTGAGGTGTCGCTGTTGTTGCGGAAGTCGACGACCAACAGCTTCGTGCCGTCCGGGGACCAATCTGCGGCAACGGAGTACATCCCCTCGCCGAAGACGTTGCGTGTCTCTCCGGTCTCGAGATCGCGGATCCACACTTCCATGTCGGTCGGTGTGCGGGCATTCGCCGTATAGGCGAGCTTCGTCCCGTCGGGCGAGAACGCCCCGCGCGAGACGAAGTGCTGGACCTCGGGATCGTCGGTGATCTGCTCGGGCCAGCCGGCGTCGGAATCGAGCAGGTAGAGCTGGTGGAACTCGTCCCCGTCCCGGTCGGCGGAGAGCACGATCGTGCCGTCCCGGGGCGAGACGGCGACCTGGCGCACGGTCTGGTCTGAGAAGGCGGTCAGCTGATCCGGCCAGCCACCGCCGACGGGAACACGCCAGAGGTTGAACTGCCCGGAGATGTTGCTGACGAAGAGCACGTGCTCACCGTCGCGCGTGAGCTCCAGCGCGCCGCCGAAGCGGCGGTACGCAGTGAAGCGCTCGAAGACGGGAAGCTTGGCCGCGGTCTCGACGGTTGCCACGACGGGGACAATACTCGCGCTCGGACAGCCGACGCATCGGCTGAAGTAGACGTGTCGTAAGAGGGCTACCATGCTTCGCCGACGTGAAGGCGATGCGGACCGCTCTCCTGCTCCCGGTCGTGCTCGCGGCAGCACTCGCCGTGACCGGCTCGGCTGCCGTCAGCCCGGCCGTCGTCGCGACCGTGACCGACGGCGACACTGTTCGCCTCGCCGACGGGCGGCGCGTCCGCCTCCTCCAGATCGACACGCCCGAGCTGGGAACCGGCGATTGCTACTCGCGTGCGTCGAGGAAGGCGCTGCTGCGGCTCGTGGCGGAAGGAAGCGCCGTCGGGCTGGAGGCCGACCCGGCTCTCGATCACGTCGACCGTTTCGGGCGGCTGCTCCGGTACCTGTGGCGCGGACAGACGAACGTCAATCTCGAGCTCGTCCGTCAGGGCGCTGCAGCGCCGTACTTCTACGGCGGCGACCTGGGTCGCTACGCCAATCGGCTCCTCGCGG
>JBKJWA010000068.1:0-3451 GCA_046716705.1 Gaiellaceae bacterium | reverse complement strand
CGCTTCGCCTGCTCGATCACCGCGTCCTGCGCCTGCTTCTTCGTGCCCACGAACAGGACGGTGCCGCGCCGGCCGGCGATGTTCTTGACGAGCGCGTGCGCCTCCTCCAGCAACGCCTGGGTCTGGGTGAGATCGATGATGTAGATGCCGCCGCGCTCGCCGAAGATGAACCGCTTCATCTTCGGGTTCCAGCGCCGCGTCTGGTGGCCGAAGTGGACGCCGGCCTCCAGGAGGTCCTTCATGGACACGACAGACACGAGATGTGCTCCCTTCGGTTGATGTACTCAGCCGGCGGCGCCCGAAGAGAACCGGCCACGAGGGGCCGGCACCGCTCTCCGAGGCCCGTCCGCCGGGGTCGGTTGCCTAGTCGCCAGATGCTAGCGCAAGCGCCTCCTGAAGCTCCGCCGGAAGCTCCGAGGAGACATCGACCGGCGCCCGCGTGATGGGATGCGGAAACGCGAGCCTCGCCGCATGGAGGAATTGCCGCTCGAGGCCGAGCCCCTGCACGCCGTACGTCCGATCTCCGACGATCGGGAGCTCGACGGCAGCCAGGTGGACGCGGATCTGGTGCGTCCGACCTGTCTCGAGCGTCACGCGCAACAGGGCGTGCTCGGGCAGCAGCTGTTCGACGTGGAAGTGCGTCACCGCGTCGCGTGGTGTCTCCGTGTCGAGCGACTGCCGCGTCGGATCCCGGCGGTCGCGGCCGATCGGCGCCTCTATCGCCCCACGGCGCGAGCGGGGTCGGCCACGGACGAGTGCGAGGTACTCGCGCTCGAGAGCGCGCCGTCTCACGAGCCCCTGAAGGCGGCTGAACGACTCCTCGCTCCGCGCGACGACGAGCAGCCCGGAGGTATCGCGGTCGAGCCGGTGGACGAGGCCGGCACGTTCGGCCGGCCCGCCGGCGGCGCCGTGCGATCGCAGCGCGCCGGCGAGCGTGCCGCGCGGGTGGCCGGCGCCGGGATGGACTACCAACCCCGCCGGCTTGTCCACGACGAGCAGATGCTCATCCTCCCAGGCGATCCGCAGGCCGGCGGGCTCCGGCTCCGCCTCGGCGTCCGGGTCTTCTGCCTCCGGAAGCTCGACGCGTATCTCCTCCCCACCCACGAGCAGGTGGCTCTTCGCGCGCGGCGCGCCGTCCACGAGCACGGCACCAGCGGCAACGAGTCGCTCCGCGGCCGCGCGCGAGCCGACGCCGTCCTGCTCCGCCAGGAAGCGGTCCAGCCGCGACCCTGCCGCGGCAGCGGGTACGCGAAGCGTGATCAGGGGCGGAGGGTCGACGCGCCGTGGCGTCGGCGAGGGCTTCGCTCGCCGGCAAGCATCGTGGCGACGAGGAGCACGACCCCCACAACGATGGAGATGTCAGCGAGGTTGAACGCGGGCCAGTAGCGGACGTCGAGGAAATCGGTCACATGACCCAGCCTGACCCGGTCGACGAGGTTCGAGATACTGCCGCCGAGGAGGAGCCCGAGGGCGACGGGCAACACGGGATGGCGCGCACCCGCCCGCGCGAAGAAGACGAGCATCCAGGCCACGGCGACGGTCGTGAGGACGATCACGGCCGCGGTTGCGTTCGGGAGCAGACCGAAGGCGATGCCCGAGTTCTGGACGTGGTGGATCGAGAAGGGGCCGATCACCACGACCTCTTCGTCCAATGCCAGCTGGCTCGAGACGATGTGCTTCGTGACCTGGTCGGCAACGACTGCAGCTACCGTCACGAGCGCAAGCGAAAGCCACTGCGCCGCCTCCGCGGAGAGCGAGCGCTCCGCGACGGAGACCGCGGCCAGCCCGTCACGGCGGGCGTCCTCGCCGGCGGGCACGCCTGCGGGCGCGTCAGGCATCATGCGTCAGCCGCGCTCCTCCTTGCGGCGGCAGTCGATGCATTGCGTCGCGTACGGGATCGCATCGAGGCGCTCGTCGCCGATCGGCTTGCCGCACGTCGTGCAGACGCCGTACATGCCGGCGTCGATGCGCTCGAGAGCGGCATCGATCGCGCCGAGGACGTGGTTCGACGCCTCCTCGAGCGAATAGTCGATCTCCCGGTCGAGCGTCACCGTCGCGGTCTCGCCGATGTTGTCGGCGAAGGTCGCCTCCTCCGACTCCTCGCTCAGCGACCTGGCGTTCTGCTCGTGGAGGTGATCGAGCACCGCGACGACGCGCTCACGCTCGTCGAGCAGCCGCTGCCGGTAGGAATCGAGGCGGGTGTCACCCATCTCGAATCCAGTATAGGTAGACGCCTAGCTGCTCCTGACTAGGCCGCCTCTTCCTCTTCCAGCTCCTCGATCGGCACCTCCTCCGCCGCGTCGAGCGCAGCGTGAAGCAGCAGACGAATTCGCCGGGCGTCGAGGATGAGCGCCTCTCGCTCCGCACGCGCGCGTCGCGTGATGTCGCGCGCCTCGGCTCGAGCCTCCTCGACGATCGTCTCGGCGTCGGCGCGGCCCTTGTCCGCGACGTGCTGAGCCGCTTGCTCGGCCGAGACGAGCGTCTGGCGCAGTAAGTGCTCGAGGTCCTTGTGCCGTACGAGCTCGGCCTCGAGGTGTTCGATGCGGTCAGCGAGGTCGGCCCGCTCGCGCCACACGACCTCGTAGCTGTCGGCAACGTCGTCGAGCAGGGCGTCGACTGCGCCGCGGTTGTACCCGAACAGCCGGCGCTGGAGCGACACGTGCCGCAGTTCGACAGGTGAGTACGTCATCACGGATTCCCCTTTCATTCAAGGCTTTCCAGGAGCAGGTCGTTCAGGAGCCACTCGACGACGAGCAGTGCTCCGACGGCCACGATCGGTGAGAGGTCCAGAGGCCCGAGCGGCGGCAGCACCCGCCGAAAGAGCCGGAGGTACGGGTCGCACACGTCGTGGAGGAACCGCACGACGGGATTCGCCGTATACGGCGAACGGACCCAGGAGAGGATCACGTAGGCGAAGATCAGGAGCAGGTAGACCCAGATGAAGACCTGCACGAAGCTCTGCACCGAGTCGATCGCGCTCGCGAGTAGCGTGAAGCTGGCGTACACGTCGCCCACGCCTTGGGATTTCGGCCTGGCGGCCCCGATTCCTACGCCCGATTGAAGAAGCCGCCGCGCTCGAGCGCCTTTGCGCGCTCTTCGGCGGACACTTCGATGTTGGCCGGCGTCAGCAGGAAGACCTTGTCGGCGATCCGCTGCATCGTGCCGTTCAGCGCATAGGTCAATCCGCTCGCAAAGTCGATGAGCCGCTTGGAGAGCTCGAGGTCGGCGTCTTGGAGGTTGACGATCACCGGCACCGAGCGCTTGAAGCGGTCGGCGATCTGCTTTGCGTCGTTGAAGCCGCGTGGGACTACGAGGTGCACCTGCGCGAGGCCGCCGTCGGCGGGAGGCACCGCCTGCGGGCGACCGTGCCGTGGCACGACCTCGGCCGCCGCGCCCGCCGACCCGGACGTCCAGTCGTCGTAGTCGTACTCGGCATCGCGCCGCCGCGGCA
>JBKJWA010000067.1:0-3579 GCA_046716705.1 Gaiellaceae bacterium | reverse complement strand
GCACGAGGGGAAGGTGGAGTGCCAGGCTCTCGCCAACTTCAGGGACGCGGCGCAGCGACTGGGGGCGACGGCTGGATGGACGGAGGAGCTCTACCCTTACGCGCTGGCGTGGCACGACTACAAGGTGAGGCTCTTCTCCCAGTACAGAGATCCCAAGTGCGTGATCCCGCCCTGGGTTCCGCCGACGACGACAGGATGAGCGCACGTTGACGGTGGCATAACGCGGTCTCGCTCGCGCCTCCGCCGTCGAAATCATCGAGGACGTCGCCTGACGGAGGCGCACGCGGCTCGAGAGACATCCCGCACACTCGCGCACACGAGCGCCTCGTCCCTCGGGCGACGATGCGCGAAGTAGCGTCTCCGGCGACTGCGATGACGAGGTGGCGCGGTGATCATCAGGAATTGCGTGCGGTCACCCAATCGAACAGACTCTGCCGCGTGGAGCAGTCCGAGGAAATCCGTCGCGTCATCGAGCGCTGGACGAAGGCGCACTCCGAAGGCGACTACGACTCGGCCCTCGCGCGTTTGTCGGAGCACCCGGGCACGCTGATGATCGGAAACGATCCAAACGAGTGGTGGCACGGCGAAGAGGCGCGCGCCATCTGGGAGCATCAACTCGAGGAGCTGGGCTCCTTCCCGGTCACAAATCACGAGATCGAGGCGTGGGAGGAAGGAACCGTCGGATGGGCGAGCGTGAAGCAGACGATCACCTCGACAGGTACGAGCTTCGACGCGCGTGCGACATACGTCCTGCATCTCGAGCGTGGCGAGTGGAAGGTCGTGCAGGTGCACTGGTCACTACCCAAGCCACACGTCGAGTTTCTGGGTCGGGAATTGACAGTTAATCTCGAGGAGCTGGAAAAAACCGTCCAGCGCGAGCACCCCGACCTTTCGAGCAACCTTGCCGCCGATGGCACGGTGACGATCGTCTTCACCGACATCGTCGACTCGACCGTCTTGATCTCCCGTCTCGGCGACCGTGCTTGGCTCGATCTTCTCCGACGGCACAACGCTGTGATCGACGAGGCCACCGCGGCACATGGCGGCACCGTCGTCGAGACTCAGGGAGACGGATCGATGCTCGCGTTCTCGAGTGCGCGCGGGGGGGTCGCCTGCGCGCAGTCGATCCAGCGTGCGATTCAAACTGTATTCGCTGACGACTCGCCGCCGATCCGCGTCAGAATTGGAGTTCACACCGGCGACGCACTACACGAAGCCGATCACTTCTTCGGCACGACCGTGCACTATGCGGCACGGGTCGCCAGCCAGGCGCTCGGCGGCGAGGTAGTGGTATCCAACGTCGTGCGCGAGCTTGTCGCCGGGCGCGACATTGGCTTCCTCGACGGCAGGGAGGTGGAGCTGAAGGGACTCGACGGCTTGCATCAACTGTTCGCCGTCGATCTCACGTGAATGCGGGGAAGTAGCCTCCCAGTCCTCTAGCGACATTCCCGCACTGTGAGTGTGCGGGTGTCCCGTCTGGGGCTGTTTGCCAGGGTGGCGCCGGTGCTCTTCGCTCGTGACCCGATTTCCGCATGACCCCGTGCGCGGGTGTCTTCCCAGTGATCTGTCCGGGCGAAGAGACCGGTGCCGACCTGGCGCCCGCTTGCTGGCCTGATCAGAAGCCTGTCCGCCCTGCTGGGGCGTGACCCGTCACAGTCTTGCCGCCCGCGGTCTCAACCCCAGACCGACACCGGATGTGTCCCCCAACTCTGGGCTGGAGGTCGATCGGATGCTTGCAGATCAGCTGGACTACGTGGTCGGCGTTGACCCGCACCGCGACTCGCACGCGCTCGCGGTGGTGCATGTCGCAAGCGGGGCCGTGGTGTTCGAGGCGAGCATTGCCGCGAGCAGCGAGGGCTACGCGCACGCCTTGAGCCTCGTCGACGTGCATGCGGCAGGCCGGCGTGCGTTCGCAATTGAGGGCACTGGTTCGTTCGGTGCGGGTCTTACTCGTTTCCTGGGCGTTCGTGGCGAGCGGGTGCTCGAGGTCGGCAGGTTGCGGCGTGAGCGTCGCTCGGGCGGCAAGACCGACGCGCTGGATGCGATCCGCGCCGCCCGCGGCGTGCTCGCTCAGCGGCGGCCAGCGACTCCGCGTGCGAGCGGCGAACGTGAGGCACTGCGGGCGCTGATGGCTGCGCGGGAAGGAGCCGTGAACGCAAAGCGGGCTGGACTCTGCCAGCTGCGCGACCTGATCGTCACAGCGCCCGAGCCGCTCCGCGGTGAGCTGCGCTCGCTGACGCGGACACGATTGCTGCAACGGCTGGCGGCAACACGACGCGAGCGGCGAGCCGATCCGGAAGTACGCGGCGCACTGCTCGCGCTGCGCTCTGTCGCGCGACGCTTGCTGCAGCTGATCAACGAGGAACGCGAGCTCGCACGAGAGATCGAGAAGCTGGTCCGCACACTCGCGCCACAGCTGCTCGACCAGCCTGGCGTAGGTCCGCTCGCCGCCGCGCAGCTCGTCCTCTCCTGGTCACACAGGGGCCGAATCACCTCCGAGGCCGCCTTTGCACGGCTCGCAGGCTGCGCCCCGATCCCCGCCTCGTCCGGACAAACGATCCGCTATCGCCTCGACCGCAGCGGTGATCGCAGACTCAACCGTGCACTCCACATGATCCTCGTCACCAGACGGCGATCACATCCCGCGACGATCGCCTACATCGAGCGGCGCATTCAAGAAGGCAAGAGCCGCCGCGAAGCGATCCGTTGCCTCAAGCGCTACCTCGCCCGCAGCCTCTATCGCCTACTCGAGAATCCGCCAATGCCGACTTGACATACATAGAAGCATCGCTCGGGCAGACGGGCGTCACTTCGCTCGACCTCAGATCGCATAACTCGGAGGTCGCAGGTTCAAATCCCGCCCCGCTACTGGAAAAGCCCCGGGAACGGGCCTTTTGCCTTGACAGCGTCGTACAGTGCTGTCGACCTCACGTAGCGGTGGCTTACGATCTCCTCCGTCACCGCAGAGGGCGTTCGAACGCACACCAGTGGGCTCTTATGCGCGACGCCACCATCCTGGACGAACCCCGCACGTTCCCCCAGTACGGGCCACACTGCTTTGCGACCTTCTGGCTTGATCCTCATGGATTCAAGCTCGAAGCGGCTTGCCACAGTGCTGAAGAGAGCTAGTCGAACCTTGGCGTGAGCTCCTTCGAGCAGGAGCACACTCGCGCACGCCAGCGACATCGCTGATCGATGACTTCGCCGCCCATGTTTCGGGAATCGCTCTCGAACGTCCACTCGATCTTCGTCACGAAGCGAACGATGTGACCGCAACCCAGACCGATCCCTCGCCAACCGCGAGTGCAGCGTAAGGGTCGGCGGGATAGATGAGCGTCCCGAGCGGAATCGTTTTGGCCACTGACTGGGAGTCCGGGTCGACACGGAGCAGGATCCCCTCGGGGTTCGCGACCCAGACAGCTCCGTCGCCGGTCGCGACGCTGCTGCCTTCCTCGCTGTGGCCGAGCGGAACGCTCCCCACGAAGCGCTTGGTCGTGGAATCGATCCTCCACAGTGACGCAGGGGCCAACACCCAGATCGCACCTTCGCCAACGGCCATGCGATAGCGCCAGCCAGAGG
>JBKJWA010000066.1:0-4515 GCA_046716705.1 Gaiellaceae bacterium | reverse complement strand
GATCGCCCAGTGCGTGTCGGCGTCGATGCCCGGCGTCACGCGGACGAGCACGCGGCGCACACCGGCCGCTGCGGCACGCTCGGCATCATCGGGAGCGTCGAGCACGACGAGGCAGCTGGCCTCCGCTGCTGCTGCGAGCTCCTCGTCCCCCTTGTTGTTGCCGTCGAGGACGGTCCCAGCGCTGTCGATGCCCGCGCGACGCGCGAATGCGAGCTCGCCGAGCGTCGACGCCTCGGCGCCGAGACCCTCCTCCGCGAATACGCGCAGCACGGCGACGTTGGGAAACGCCTTCACGCTGTAGAGGACGGCGGCTCCGGCCGCCGCCTCGCGATATTCGCGCGCCCTCGCCCGCAGGGTCTCGTCGCAGTACACGACGAGCGGCGTGCCGTGCGCCTCCGCCAGCGACGACGCAGCAACGCCGCCGAGCCGTAATTCGCCGCCCTCGACCGCCGCCGAATCCGGAAAGAGCGAGAGCGCGGACATGACTTCGACGCTAGCAGGCGCTACACTGCGCCTAGAAAATGCAGGAGCTTCTCGCGTAGACCAGGGAGCACCGCGGCGACGCCGCGTCGGCTTCCCACGGCCTCTCACCCGAGAGGCTTTTTTGTATCCAAAGGGCGGACATGGAGCGATACGACCCACAACAGATCGAGGAGAAATGGCAGCGCGTCTGGGAGGCGGAAGGAGCCTTCCACGAGCCGAACCCCGCTCCCGGCGAGGAGGCGGACGAGCGCCACTGGTACCAGCTGGAGATGCTCCCGTACCCGTCGGGATCGCTCCACATGGGGCACGTCCTCAACTACACGATGGGCGACGTTCAGACACACCTGCGCCGGCGGAGCGGCTGGCGCGTGCTGCGCCCGATGGGTTTCGATTCGTTCGGCCTGCCCGCCGAGAATGCTGCGCTCCGCGACGGCGAGCATCCGCGCAAGAGCACCGAGCGCTACATCGTCCTCATGCGTGAGCAGATGAAGCGGCTGGGGTGGGCCATCGACTGGGACCGCGAGGTCTCGGCCCACCAGCCCGAGTTCTACCGCTGGACGCAGTGGCTGTTCCTGAAGTTCTTCGAGCGCGGCCTCGCGTACCGGAAGGCGGCGCCGGTCAACTGGTGCCCGAACGACCAGACGGTCGTCGCCAACGAGTACGTCATCGACGGCCGCTGCGAGCGTTGCGGAGCCGAGGTGGAGGCGCGGAACCTCGAGCAGTGGTTCTTCAAGATCACCGACTACGCAGACGAGCTGCTCGAGTACGACCTGCCCGAGGGCGGGGAGTGGCCCGAGCGGACGAAGACGATCCAGCGCAACTGGATCGGTCGCTCGGAGGGCGCGGAGATCCTGTTCCGCATCGACGAGCTGGGCGAGGACGTGCCGGTCTTCACGACCCGGCCCGACACGCTGTTCGGGGCGACGTTCTTCGTGCTGGCGCCCGAGCATCCCCTCGTCGAGCGCATCGCTAACGACGAGGTGCAGGCGTACGCGAAGCAGACCGCCGCCCGCCGCGGCGAGGACCGGGCCGCCCAGGAGGTGAAGACGGGCGTCTTCACGGGGCTCCACGCGATCAATCCCGTCAACGGCGAGCGGCTGCCCGTCTACGTCGCCGACTACGTGCTCATGGAGTACGGCACGGGCGCGATCATGGCCGTGCCGGGGCACGACGAGCGCGACCGCGAGTTCGCCGAGGCATTCGGGCTGCCGATTGTGGAAGTCGTGACCGAAGACGGCGTGCTGGTCTCTTCGGGCGAGTTCGACGGCCTACCCGCCGACGAGGGCAAGGCCGCGATCGTCGACTCCCTGCGGAAGCAGGGGAACGCCTCACCGACGGTCTCGTATCGCCTCCGCGACTGGAGCTTCTCGCGGCAGCGCTACTGGGGCTCCCCGATCCCGATCGTCTACTGCGACGACTGCGGCACCGTTCCCGTGCCGGAAGACGAGCTACCGGTGCTGCTGCCCGAGGTCGAGGACTACCGGCCGAAGGGCGTCGCGCCGCTCGCCTCCAACACGGAGTGGCTGCACGTGCCGTGCCCGAAGTGCGGCAAGCCGGGTACGCGCGAGGCCGACACGATGGACACGTTCGTCGACTCCTCGTGGTACTTCCTGCGCTACGTCGACCCGCACTCGGACGTTGCTCCATTCGACCGCGCCGCCGCCGACTTCTGGTGTCCGATCTCGCAGTACATCGGCGGCATCGACCACTCGACGGGCCACCTCCTGTACTCGCGCTTCTTCGTGAAGGTGATGAACGAGATGGGCATGGTCGGCTTCCGGGAGCCGTTCGCCCGCCTCTTCCATCAGGGCTGGGTTCAGCTGGGCGGCGTGAAGATGTCGAAGTCGAAGGGCAACGTCGAGGGGCCCGACGAGCTCGTGCGCCTGCACGGCGCCGACGCCGTCCGGCTCTACATCCTCTTCCTGGGGCCTGCCGACCAGGACATGGAGTGGACTCCCGCGGGGGCGGAAGGGATCGCGCGGTTCCTGCGCCGGCTGTGGCGGCTCGTGCACGAGGTGGCTGCGGCCGGGGACGGCAGTGGGCCGGCGGACACGCCGCTCGCGCGGAAGGCTCACGAGACGATCGCAAAGGTGACCGACGACATCGGGCGGCGCCAGTCGTACAACACCGCCATCGCCGCGATCATGGAGCTCGTCAACGAGCTGTCGCGCGACACGGGGGACCCGGCCGCACGGCTCGCCGCCGAGACGGCCGTCGGCCTCATCCAGCCGTACGCGCCGCACGTCGCCGAGGAGCTGTGGGGCGTGCTCGGGAACGAGCGGCTGTGGGAGGCGCCGTGGCCGGTGGCCGACGAGGCGATGCTCGAGCGCGAGACGTTCGAGCTCGTGATTCAGGTGAACGGCCGCGTCCGCGACCGCGTCGAGGCTTCGGTGGCGCTGTCGGACGACGAGCTGGTCGAGCTGGCCAAGGGTTCGGAGAAGGTGCAAGCCCACTTTGCTGGCTTGGGAGTGGGGGACGGCAAGGAGATCCGCCAGGCGATCGTCGTCCCGCGCAAGCTCGTGAACTTCGTCATTTGAGCTAAGCCGGCACAGAGTCGGCACAGACACGTAACGAGATCGTTGCCACAGTGGGCAACGTGTCGTCGTTTCCGGTATCCCGCCGGCAGGCGATCACCGTCACGCTCGGCCTGGCCGTGCTGCTCCTGCTCGGCGCGCGCTGGTTCGACCGCCCTGCCGCTGCCCCGCCTTCGGCGGCGGCTCCCGTGCGCGTCCGCGCCGGCCCGGCCGTCCGGCCCCGGGTGACTGTCGACGTCACGGGCGCCGTTCGTCGGCCGGGGCTCTACCGGCTACCCGACGGATCGCGGGTCGCGGACGCGCTCGAACGGGCAGGAGGGCCGACACGGAAGGCATTCCTGGAAGCGGTCAACCTCGCGGCGCCGCTCGCGGACGGCCAGCAGGTGCTCGTCCCGCGCAAGACGGCGATGGCGGGCGGCGCCGCGCCCGCCAAAACGACGGGTCCGGTCAGCCTGAGCGCGGCGACGCTCGAGCAGCTCGACACCCTTCCCGGGGTCGGTCCCGTGACTGCCCAGAAGATCCTCGACTACCAGGCCGCTCACGGGCCCTTCCGGTCAGTGGAAGAGCTCGACGCCGTGCCCGGGATCGGTCCAGCGACGGTTGAAGAGCTTCGCGAGCTGGTGGTGCCGTGATCGGGAAGCTCTCCGTCCATGCGCCGCACCTCCTGCTGGCCGTGCTCTGCGCCGGCATCGCGTCAGCCAACGCCGTTCGTGTGCACGCGTCGATCGTGCCCCTGCTTGCCGTCGCCGTGGCCGCCCTCGCCGCCGCGCTCCCACGGGCGCGGTTCGCGCTGCTGGCGATCGGGCTGGTGCTCGCGGGCTCGTGGTGGGGCGCGCTGCGGCTGGAGGCGATCGACCGGAGCCCGATGTCGGCCGAGATCGGGCTCGCCGGTGTCGCTCGCGTGACGGTCACAGGGCCTGCTCGCCGGACGCAGTTCGCTCTGCGCATACCTGCACGCATCGACCGCTTCGGTGACCGCGACGTGGGCGAGCCAGTCCTCCTCCAACTGCCTGTGGGCCGCTCGCCACCCCAGGGCTCGATCCTCGAGCTGCCCGTGCTCGTGGCGGCGCCGCGGTCCAGCGAGGACGGCTTCGACGAGGGCACGTGGCTTCGGCGTCACGGCGTCCACGTGGTCCTCCGCGGGCGCGATCCAGAGGTCGTCGGTCGCCGCGGAGGCATCGAGGGCGTCGCCGACCGGCTCCGGGCTGCGATCGCCACCGCGCTCGCGTCGGGCGTCTCCGGCGAGCGGCGTTCTGTGCTGCTCGGGATCGTGCTCGGGGAGGACGAAGGGCTCGACGAAGACCTGCGGGACGCGTTCCGTACATCGGGGCTGTACCACCTCCTCGCGGTGTCGGGTCAGAACGTCGCGCTCGTCGCGGGCGGCGTGCTCCTTGTCGCATGGCTGCTCGGTATCCCGCGGATGGCGGGACAGGTCGGGGCGCTCGCGGCGATCGGCGCGTACGTGCTCGCCGTCGGCGCGCAACCGTCGGTGATACGG
>JBKJWA010000065.1:0-13690 GCA_046716705.1 Gaiellaceae bacterium | reverse complement strand
AATGGTGGGCGACCCCGCTCGTCGTCCTCGGCAGCGTCGCCGGCGTCGTCTGGATCGTCGCCGCGACGATCACGGGCGGGCTCCTGCTGATCTGGTGGCTGCTCTAGCCGTTTCCTGGAACGCGCTCGTGGGTACGTAGGTGGTACCCCGACGAAGAAGGGAGGGCTCATGTACATAGGCGCAGGAACACTCGCTCTCATCCTCATCATCGTTCTCCTGATCTGGATCCTCTGACGCAGCTGGCGGCTACGACCGCTGCATGAGGAAGTCCTCGGCGGAGGCCACCGTCTCGCGGGCGAGCCAGCGAATGAGCCCGTCGATGCCGTGAACGGAGGCGACTGCTCGCTGGCGCTCGGCGCCGTTGTCGAGCAGGAGCGCTCTCGCGGTGAGGACTCCGCCCTCGACCCCTAGTCGGCGCGCAGCCGGGGCGATCGCCTCGAGCAACGTGCCGATCCGGTCGCGTGCCGGGGTCGGCTCGCCCGAGTCGAGGTCGACCATCCAGCCGCGGACGCCGTAGCGCATCGCCCGCCAGGCGTTCTCTTCGATACGGAACGTCTCGTGTGACACGAGCGGCTCGCCCGAGTCGTACCGCTCGGCGAGCCACGCGACGAGGGCCTGGCAGCAGGCGGCGACCGCGAAGGAGTCCTCGAGCCGCGTCTGGGTGTCGGCCACCCTGAACTCGAGAGTTCCGTGGCCGACGTGCGGACGGAGCTCCCACCAGAAGTGGGTCGCGTCGGGGAACAGGCCGCCTCGACGGCCCCACGCGACGTAGGCGGCGAACTCGTCCCACGACGCGAACGCCGGTGGGACGCCAGTGCGGTGGAAGGCGTCGTTCAACGACCGGCGCGACGACGCGAGACCGCTGTCGCGCGCGCCGTTGAACGGTGAGTTGGCGGCGACCGCCCCGAGCTCCGGCACGAACGACCGGGCCGTGTTGTACACGGCCAGCGCGCGTTCGGCGCCGCGCACCGCGACGTGCACGTGCTGTCCGCAAGGGAGGCTCTGGGCGGCAGCCGAGACGTACTCGTCGGCGATCTGCTCGTACCGCTCGCCGGCGACGATCTCGCCGGAGCCGCCTCCGCCCGGATACGCGCCGGAGGCGAGAAGGTAGAGCTCGCTGCCGAGGATGTCCGTGAGGTCCGCCCTCGCGCGTGCCGCCAGGAGGGCGGCGCCGAGCGCGTTGCCGGCGACGGGTGTCACGAGCTCGACCTGCGTGTTCTTCAGCTCCCGGACGAATCGCGGGTCGCCGCCTGCCAGCTCGAGAACGCGGTCGACGGCCGGCGCCTGCGCAAGCGTCTGCGGATCGACGAGCGTCAGTTCCTCCTCGATGCCCACCGTGAGCTCGCTCGCGCCGTCGAAGACCGCTCGGATGTCGTTCGCCGTCTGGGCCGCGGCTTTCGCCCACTCAGGCGGCGGATCCGAGCCGAGCCTGCCGCCCATCTTCGGTCAGCTTAGGGCATAGGCAACGATGCGGACGCCGCGTGGCCCGTCGATGGTCACGAGATGCCAGCCCTCGTCGCCGAGCGGGAGCCTCGTCTCGCCGAGGGCCGCCACGCGCGCGTCGAGCCCGCGCCGCCCGTCCACCGTGAGGCGGACATCCGCAGGACCACGCTCGGCCCGGAGGTAGAGCCGCAGGTCGGCCCCTCCCGCGTTGTACGCCCAGAGGGACGCATGCCGCGCCGACGTGACGCGTCCCTCGCCGTCGTTCGGCAGCCAGCCGTCGCAGAACTGCGCTACGTCACGCGGGGGATCGTCCACCGGAGCCGGGGGCGCTGGACCGCCCCCGCGCCGGGCGAGGAGAATGACCGGCCCGGCTTCCGCCTGTGGCCGGAAGCCATGCCGGGTGAGAGCACGCCAGGCGAACGCGGCCGTGTCCGGCGCCGCAGGGTTGTCCCGGAACAGCCCCTCGTGGAAGACGACGCTCGTGATGCCGAGTCGCCTGAGAAGCGCGTGCGGCCGGCCGGTCCAGTCGCCGCAGTTGATCGCAGCGAGGCGCTTCGCGAGCCTGTCCGCCTCCACGGGCGCGAGTGCCGAGTAGCCCTGCGGCCGTTCCCGCGGGACTTGCGTGCCGTAGTAGAGGTAGACGCCGCCAAAGGGGACGCTCGGCCGGAAGACAGGCACCTCGAGCACGCGGCCTTGCGGGAGTGCCGCGTAGGCGTCGTTGCCCGCGTCGGCGGCAGTCGGCTCGAAGGTCGTGACACGGAGGTCGGCGAGGAGCAGCACGACGGCAAGACAACCGACCGCGAGCGCCTGGCGCGGAACACGGCGCGGCAGCTTCGCCTTCGCGAGCTCGTCTACGGCGTAGGCTACGAGGGCGGCGATCGCGAGGCACGCGACGGGCATGAGGCGCTCGGGGACGCGGAAATTCCGCAGCGGCCAGATCGCGAAGCGCACCGCCTCGTAGACCGGCGTCGTGGTGCCCAGCGCCAGCATCACCGGCACGATCGTCGTCGCGCCGAAGAGGCCGGCCAGACCGTACGACCGCCGCCGGATGAGGATGACGAGCCCCGCGATCGCCACGAGCGGTGTAAGCCAGCCGAGGAAGACGAAGCTCTCCGAGCCGTGGCGGTCTTGGCGAACGACGAAGTCGAGCCAGTCGGCGGAGACGCGTCCAACCTGGCGCAGGGAGCTCCCTTCGCCGACCGATCCGTCGATCGTGAAGAGCCAGACGAGCACGCCTGCGGCGGCCGCCAGCCCAACTCCCACGGCCGCGCCCACGACCGGCCAGGGCGCGCGGGTGCGGACGAGCACGTAGGCGAGGTAGAACGGCACGGCGCCGAGGGCGAGCTGTACCTCGCCCGAGGCCGGGATGGAGGCGATCGCCAGCGCGGAGGGGACGAGCCACCAGCGTGAGCCGCGCCGTGCCCGCTCGAACGTCCACAGCGACAGCGGGAGGAGCGCCGAGACCGGCGCCAGCAGGTGGCCGGCAGCGGCCTGCTCGAGCCGGTACGGCGCCACCTCGAAGGCGAGCCCGCCCACGAGCGCCGCTCCGACGCCGAGGCTCAGCTCTCGCAACCACGCGTACGTCAGCAGGCCGGCGGCGACGAGCCCGAGCAGCACGAACACGTTCCAGCCCACGACGATGCCGAGCGCCCGCCAGAGCGGCCAGAAGGGAAGGCCGAACGGCCAGGCGGCCGTGTTCAGCTGGGGCTCGGCGACCGGGCGGAACGAGTACGGGTCACGCCACGGGAACCGCCCCTGCTCGAGCTGGTGCCCGGGCAGCCAGAGGCGATATGCGGACTGGAGATGATCCCCCGCCGCCGCCTGGCCGTTGCCCGGCCGCCCGCCGGCGAGGAAGTCCGTGTGCGCATGGCGCAGCGCGGGCGTCGCCGCCAGCAGCGCCGCCGCCGTGCAGGCGAGCGTCGCTAGGAACGCGCTGCTCGAAGCAGCGCGTCGAAGTCGGGAAGCTCCGTCGGCTCGTACCGCCACGCCCCCCGAATCGTCCCATTGGCTTCGATCAGGAACGCCGATCGCTCTGCCACCTCCTCCATGCCCCGCCGCTCGTGGGCGATGCCGAAGCCGCGCACGGCCTCGGCGTTCCAGTCGGACAAGAGCTCCACGCACTCGAGATCGAGCGCCTGGCTCCACGCGATGTGGGTGAACGGTGAGTCACGCGAGATCCCGTACGGCTTGACGCCGGCCGCCTCGACCTCCGCCCTCCTGTCACGCAGGAGCTCAATCTCGGCCGTTCATGTGCTCGTCCAGTCCCAGAAGTAGAAGAGGAGGAGGATCGGCCCGCCGGCGACGAGCTCGCCGATCGTCGTCGCCTCCGCGGGCGGACGCCAGACGGTCGCCCCGAGCGGGGCCTGGTCACCGACGGCGAGCATCTCACGACTCTTTCAGTCTTACGGTCAGCACGTGGTCGTACGTGCGCACGACGACGTTCTTCCCGCTGCGCGTGATCTTCTCGGGCGCGCTGGGGAGGCTCAGGCGCTCGACGACGCGGCCCGTGCGCCGGTCGAGGAGGTAGAGCCAGTCGCGCTCCGCCGTGAAGCCGTAGCCCGTGACGAGGTAGTCGGGTGTGACGACAAACGTCTGCGCGTTCGCGACAAGCGCCTTGCTGCGCCAGAGCCGTCTCTTCGTCTTTACATCGAACGCGGTGATGTAGGCGTTCTTCCCGTAGGACGAGCGTGCGTACGTCAGGTGCGCGTTCTCGACGTAAAGCACGCCGTTCGCCTCGCGCGCCCAGACGATCTCCTCGTAGACGAACTCCTTCTCGCCTGGCCGGTTGCGCGGCGGCCAGACGTAGTTCTTGAAGTCGAAGGCGTAAAGAGCGTCGCCCTTCGGTCCGAATGCGAGCAGATAGCGGGCCGAGGCGCCGTCCTTTCCGTACAGAGCGAACATGCGACCTGGCTGCGTGAAGGTGTATGTGTAGCCAGCGCCCCGCACGCGCCTGATCGGCGGTGCGAGCCAATAGTCGTTCGTGATGCCGGGAGGGGCGTAACGCGACGAGACGACAACGAGCCGCTTCGCGTCCGGCGCCGCCGCCACCGGGCCTGGGAACGGCGGCCGCGGCGGCGTCGTGATGACGATGCCGGCGCCCACCGCGAGCGCGAGCAGCGCCAATCTCACGCCGCCTCCGTCGCGTCCGCGATCTCGCGCACGACCTCGACGATGTCGCGGTTCGCGTTGAAGATGCGGAGCTGGCGCGTGGCGCTCGAGCCGCGGCCGAGGATGTCGCGGATGCCCTCGAGCTCGCGCTCGCAGGCGAGCTCGCGGGCGTGCGGCTCGACGTCGCGCAGCGTCCGCCTGATGAGCTGCGAGACCGGCGCGCGGTTCCGGCGGCCCGTGGCGAGGTCCATGAGGGGCGCCTCCAGCCCATGCCGCGCGGCGAGCCACTTGTTCTCGCTCGTGAGGATGCGGTGATATGAGGGAATGCCCTCCCCGCGCTCGAACAGCTCGCAGTAGTGCTTGACGAGGCACTGGCAGAAGGCGGCGATGGCGATCGCGTCCTCGACGCGCGTCACCGCGTCGCAGATCCGCACCTCGATCGTGCCCAGGCGAGGGTGGGGGCGGATGTCCCACCAGATGTGCGTGTAGTCCGCGATGCACCCGGAGCGCTCGAGCTGGCCGACGACGCGCGAGTAGTCGGCGTAGTCCTGGAAGCGCGGGGGAGGACCGGAGCGCGGGAAGGCCGCGAACACGAGCTGGCGCGTCGATGCGAGCCCCGTCGGCTCGCCGCGCCAGAACGGCGACGACGTGCTCAGCGCGAGCAGCTGCGGGAGGTGGACGAGCATCCCATTCAGCACGCCCACTGCCTTCTCGGGATCGTCGACGGCGACGTGGATGTGCATGCCGAAGATCAGCTCGCGGCGCGCGACGTACTGGAGCTGGTCGACGAGCGCGCGGTAGCGGTCGCGCGCGGTGATCCGCTGCTGCTCGAACAGGCTGAACGGATGGGTGCCCGCCGACCCCACCCGGAGGCCCGTCTCCCGCGCGACGCCGGTGACGGCCGCCCGCAACCGCCTCAGCTGGCTGTCGACCTCGCCGATGTCGCGGCAGACGGGCGTCGAGATCTCGAGCACGGACTGCATGAGCTCGGGGTGCAGCTGGTCCTCGAGGTCCGAGCCTTCCACTGCGGCCAGCACCGTGTCGATGTGCTGCACGAGGTCGAGGGACTCGGAGTCGAGCAGCATGTACTCCTCTTCGACGCCCATCGTGTAGGCGCCGTCCCCGCTGCCGAAGCGGTGGTCGAGGACGCTCGACTCGTACGGCTCAGTCGACGACTGCATCGACGTCGATCTCCAAGTGCCAACGCGGGTCGACGAGCCCCGCGATGATCACGGTCGTGTTGACGGGCCGGATCTCGCGGAAGATCTCGCCGTGGGCTCGGCCGACCTCGTCGAAGTCGGCCTCCGGCGTGATGTAGACCCGCGTCCGCACGACGTCCTCGAGGCTCGATCCGGCTTCGACGAGCGCGGCGCCGATGATCTCGAAGCAGCGCTTGGCCTGGCTGTAGGAGTCCGCCGGTGGATCGGCGCCGTCCGGCATCTGCGGCGCCGTGCCCGCCACGAAGATCTGGTCGCCGACACGCACCGCCCGGCAGTAGCCGAAGACGGCCTCGTACGCCCCGCCGGACGTGATGCGCTGACGGTCCACGCGCCTAGTATCGCCGCGTGGACGCGCTACGTCAGGTCGACGACTGGGCGGTCGAGACCGTGGCCGTCGCGGTCGTTGCCGCAGACGGTCAGCTGGCGACGCGAGGTGATGCCGAACGCGTCCTCCGCTGGGCGTCCGTGACGAAGCTCCTGACGGCCTACGCGGCGCTCGTCGCCGCCGAGGAGGGCACGATCGACCTCGACGAGCCCGGGGGGCCGCCGGGCGCGACCGTCCGGCATCTCCTGTCGCACGCCTCCGGTCTGCCGTTTCTCGCGGGGCAGCCCGTCGGCAGGGTGGGCGCGAAGCGGGTCTACTCGAATCCCGGCATCGAGCTCGTCGCCGAGATCGTCGCGGCTCGCGCCGACATGGAGTTCGAGCGCTACCTCGCCGAGTCGGTGCTCGGGCCGCTCGAGATGGGTGCGGAGCTGCGCGGCTCGCCGGCCGCCGATCTCCACGGCTCGCTGGACGACCTCGTGCGCTTTGCCAAAGAGCTGTTGGCGCCGCGGCTGATCGCCGCGGAGACCCTTGCGGAAGCGACGATCGTCCAGTTCCCGGGCATCGCCGGGGTGCTGCCGGACGTCGGCCGCTTCGACCCTAACGACTGGGGCCTCGGCTTCGAGGTCAAGGACGGCAAACACCCACATTGGTCGGGTACCCGTACCTCGCCGAGGACGTTCGGGCACTTCGGAGGCTCCGGGACGTTCCTTTGGGTTGACCCGGAGGCTGCCGTCGCCCTCGCCTGCCTCACGGACCGCGACTTCGGCGAGTGGGCGATGAAGGCGTGGCCGAAGCTGTCCGACGCCGTCCTCACCGAAGTCCGAAACGGACACGTCTAGGGGACAGTCCCAGGGACAGTCACTGAGACTGTCCCTCCTAGTCGTCGTCGGCGAAGAGGGGCCGGATGAACTCGTCGAACGCGGCCTTGTCGCAGCTGGCGACAACGGCAGGGGTCATGGCCCGGACCGACGCCGTGCGCGGGACGCCCATCGCGAGCGACACCTCCCCGAAGTACGCACCGGGGTGGAGGACACCCGCCGCCCCGCGACCGCCGTACTTGCTCGCCGCGAGCACGCCCGACAGCACGACGTAGAACCGGTCGCCCTCCTCGCCCTCCACGACGGGCGCGGCTCCCGCTGCGAGCTCCTGGCGCACCATCCGCTTCGCGAGCTCGTTCAGGCGCTCGCCAGGCAGCTCGGCGAGCAGCGCACAGCGCGTCAGCTCGGTCACCGTGGCGGGAACATGGCGGGTCACGCTTCTATTCTTGCGTGCATGGGCACGCTTGTCGGCTGGAAGCACTGTCCGCGCTGCGCCGCACCGGTCGAGCGCGAAGGCAAGACGGCGACGTGTGTCGAGTGCGGCTACGTCGCGTACGCGAGCGCGGAGCCGACTGCCTGCGCGCTCGTGCTCGACGACGAGGGGCGCGTGCTGCTCGCCCGCCGGAAGTTCGAGCCCCGGGCGGGGACGTGGGACGTGCCCGGCGGCTTCCTCGAGGAGGACGAGGAGCCTCTCGACGGGCTGCGGCGCGAGCTGCGTGAGGAGGCCGGCATCGAGATCGAGCCGCTCGCGCTCGCCGGCATCTGGGCAGACCGGTACGGCGGGAGCGACGACGCAACAGCGACCCTCAATCTCTACTGGACGGCGCGCATCGTCACCGGAGAACCGATGCCGGCGGACGACGTGTCCGAGCTCCGCTGGTTCTCGCTCGACGATCTGCCGCCCGACGAGGAGCTCGCCTTCGACAACGTCGTGCAGGCACTGCGCTCACTGGCCTCGTGAGGCTCCTGGCACTCGCCGTCGTGCACATGCTCCAACATCGGCGCGCATGTGCGCCGGGCCCGGAAACGGTAGTCTCAGCCGCGTGAGGTTGGGGGTAGTCGTAGCGTGCGTCTGTGCCCTGGTGCTGGCGGCGGGAGCAGGCGCGCGCCCAGAGGTCGCGAGTGTCCTGCTCGGGATCCATGGCGACCCGGCGCGCTTCCAGTCGCAGACAGGTCAGCGCTCGGCGATCAAGCACATCTTCCTCGGCTGGCAGCAGGGCATGACGTGGGGGAGGAGGCTCGACGTCTATCTCCCGCAGCTGACGCCGATTCCCATGCTTCACCTCGGCATCGGCGGGCCTGGGGCGGCGCGGGTGGCGCGGATCACGATGCAGCAGATCGCGAACGGCCAGGGCGACGCGTACCTCGTCCACCTGAACAAGGCGATCAACGGCTTCGGCAGTCTCGTCTACGTCCGCCCGATGGCGGAGATGAACGCCGACAAGGCGCTGTACAACAGCTCGAACGGCCCGGGCTTCTCGCCGCAGTGGTACCGCCTTGCCTTCGCGCGGATCTACCTCATCCTCCACGGCGGCCCGCGCGTGAAGATCGATGTCGCCCTCAAGCGACTCGGGCTCCCGTACCTCACTGTGCACGAGGATCTGCCGCCCAATCCGAAGGGCAAGGTTCGGGTGATCTGGAACCCGGTTGCCGGGCACGGCGGCTGGCTCCCGTTCTATCCGGGAGACAGGTGGGTCGACCTGATCGGCAACGACATGTACAGCATCGGGGGTGAGTTCTCGCGCGCCGCGAACGAAGAGCTCTACGCCTTCGCCCGCGCGCGCAAGAAGCGCTACTCCTTCCCCGAGTGGGGCACCGCGGTCGACCAGCCCGCGTTCGTGCGGTACATCTGCGACTTCATCAAGTCGAGGGCCGCGATCGAGCTCGCCTCGTACTTCGACAGCAAGGCCGGCTCGAAGTGGGACCTCGGCCCGAAGCAGAGCAGCAGGCAGGCCTACCGGTCCTGCCTGACCCCGCTCGAAGCGATGCCCTAGGCCGCGACCTGCTCGAGGCCGAGCGCGCGCTCGATGGCACCCTTCGGGTGCGCACCGGAGACGGCTGCTGCCGGCTCCCCGTCGCGGAAGAGGATCATCGTCGGGATCGTCATCACGCCATAGCGCATCGCGAGGTCCTGCTCGTCGTCGATGTTGAGCTTGACGATCTTCAGCTCGCCCACGCGCTCTTCTGCGATTCGCTCGAGCACGGGCGCGACGGCGTGGCACGGCCCGCACCACTCGGCCCAGAAGTCGACGAGGACGGGCGTGTCCGAGTTGACGACCTCCGCGTCGAACGTCTCGGCTGTCACTGATTCCATGATGCTCACTCTCTCACAGTAGTCGTTCTTGTCCGCCTTCCTAGAGCCTAAACGGCTGCGCGGCCGTTTCGCTTCCCGCCGTAGACTTGGTCTATGCCAGGCGTGTTCGCGCCACTTCCGCGTGTCCCCGATCACCCGGCGCTCGAGCGGGAGGTACTTGACCGCTGGGAAGCCGAGGGGACGTTCGAGCAGCTGCGGCAGCTGAACCGCGGCGGGCCGGTGTTCAGCTTCATCGACGGGCCGATCACCGCGAACAACCCGATGGGCGTGCACCACGCGTGGGGACGGACGCTGAAGGACGTCTTCCAGCGCTACAAGGCGTTGCGCGGCTTCGACCAGCGGTACCAGAACGGGTTCGACTGTCAAGGGCTGTGGGTCGAGGTAGAGGTGGAGAAGTCGCTCGGCCTCAACTCGAAGCGGGACATCGAGGAGTACGGCCTCGCCGAGTTCGCCGCGCGCTGCCGCGAGCGCGTCGCCGAGTACGCGGAGGTGATCACGAGCCAGGACCGCCGTCTGGGACGCTGGATGGACTGGGACAACGACTACTACACGTTCTCGGACACGAACATCGAGTACATCTGGCGCTTCCTGAAGGCCGTGCACGACCGGGGGTGGCTCTATCGAGGACACCGGTCGACGCAGTGGTGCCCTCGCTGCGGCACCTCGCTCTCACAG
The DNA here is from genome assembly GCA_046716705.1 of Gaiellaceae bacterium. GTDB lineage: Bacteria > Actinomycetota > Thermoleophilia > Gaiellales > Gaiellaceae > PALSA-612. The sequence goes on along the minus strand of JBKJWA010000065.1, from coordinate 3,787 downwards.
CACGAGCAGGCAGGAGAGGAGAACTACCAGGAGCTCGACCACCCGTCACTCGAGGTCCGCTTCCCGCTCAGGGATCGCGAAGGCGAGGCGCTCGTCATCTGGACGACGACGCCCTGGACGCTCCCCGCGAACGTTGCCGCCGCCGTCAAGCCGGAGGCTGAGTACGGGCTGCGCGACGGCGGCTGGACACTGGTCGTGACCGAGGAAGCGTACGACCGGGTCGCACGAGGCGAGGAGCTCGTCGGCCTCGAGTACGAAGGGCCGTTCGACGACCTGCCGGCGCAGGAGGGCGTCACGCACCGGGTCATCCCCTGGGACGACGTCTCGCTGACCGAAGGCACGGGGATCGTCCACATCGCGCCCGGCGCAGGGACCGAGGACTTCGAGCTCTCGCGCCTGCACGACCTCCCCGTGATCGCTCCCATCGACGAATCCGGCCGGATGCTGTCCGGTTTCGGCGCGCTCGAAGGGCTCTCGACCGACGAGGTCGAGGACGTGATCGTCGAGGACCTGCGCGAGCGCGAGCTGCTCGTCGAGGCCGGGAGGATCACTCACCGGTATCCCATCTGCTGGCGCTGTAAGACACCGCTCCTCTTCCGCGTTGTCGACGACTGGTTCATCTCGGCGGACGAGATCAGGCAGCCCCTGCTCGAGGCCAACGCGACCGTCGAGTGGACGCCCGCCTTCTACTCGAAGCGGATGGACGACTGGCTGCGGAACATGGGCGACTGGAACATCTCGCGCAAGCGCTATTTCGGCCTGCCGCTGCCCTTCTACCCGTGCGCGTGCGGCCATTTGACCGTGGTCGGCTCGCGCGAGGAGCTCGAGCGCAGGGCGCTGCGTGGTCTCGAGGGGCTGCAGGAGCTGCACCGCCCGTGGATCGACGACGTCGCGATCGGGTGCGAGGCCTGCGGGGAGGAGGTCACGCGGATCCCCGAGGTGGGCGACGCGTGGCTCGACGCAGGAATCGTGCCGCTGTCCGCGCTCGGCTGGGACAACGAGCAGGGGTTCATCCCCGGTGGGTACGCGACCGGGGCCGCGGACGGACTGACTACGGCCGACCTTCCCGACCACGCGTACTGGGAGCAGTGGTTCCCCGCGGATTGGATCTCGGAGAGCCGCGAGCAGATCAGGCTCTGGTTCTACTCGATGTCGTTCATGTCGGTGACGCTCATCGGCCGCTCCCCGTACCGGCGAGTCCTCGCCTACGAACGTGTCCGCGACGAGACCGGCCGCGAGATGCACAAGTCGACCGGGAACGCGATCGAGGCCAGCGAGGCGATCGAGCAGATGGGCGCCGACGTCATGCGGTGGATGTACGCCGAGCAGGTCCCGAGCCAGAACCTCAACTTCGGCTACGGGCCGGCGCACGAGATCAAGCGCAGGCTGCTGACCTTCTGGAACTGCGCGAAGTTCTTCGTCGACTATGCGAACGTCTCGCCCGCGGGCGAGACGGGCGACCTCGAGCCCCTCGACCGCTGGCTGCTCGCGCGCACGGAGCAGCTCGTCGCGGAGGCGACGGACGCGTACGAGCGGTACTGGACGCCGGACGTCGTCGCGTCGTTCGAGGCGTTCGTGGACGACCTCTCCAACTGGTACATCCGCCGCTCTCGCCGGAGGTTCTGGAACGGCGATGCCGTCGCGCTCGCGACGCTGCGGGCCGCGCTCACGCGCTCCCTCGTCGTCATCGCGCCGGTGATGCCCTTCCTCACCGACCACCTCTGGCGGGTTCTCCGCTCCGACGAACAGCCGGGCTCGGTCTTCCTCGCCCGCTGGGAGGACGCGGAGCAGCGCGACCAGCAGCTCCTCGACGCCATGGTCGAGACGCGACGGGTCGTCGAGCTCGGACACCAGGCCCGTGGCGACGCGGGCATCAAGCTCCGGCAGCCGCTGCGCCGTGCGTACATCCGAGGCGCCGACGGCGCGGCCCCGCACTCGGGCGAGCTCCGCGACGAGCTCAACGTGAAGGAGGTCGTGTTCGATGACGGCCCCGTCGTCCGCTCCCAGCTGAAGCCCAACCTGCCCGTGCTCGGACCGCGGCTCGGCGCGCGGCTTCGCGACGTAAAGGCGGCGCTCGAGGCGGGCGACTACGAAGAGCTGCCAGGCGGCGGTGTGCGGGCGGCCGGCGAGGAGCTCGGCCCCGACGAGCTGCTGCACGGTGAAGGCGCCGCCGTCGAAGGCTTCGCGATCGCACAGAACGGCGCGCTCTCGGTCGCGCTCGACACGACGCTCGACGACGAGCTCGTCCGGGAGGGCCGCGTCCGCGAGCTCGTCCACCGCCTCAACGCGATGCGCCGCGACGCCGGCCTCGAGCTCAGCGACCGGATCGCCGTCACGCTCGGGCCCGAGGAAGCGGATCTCCTCGACCACGAGGCGTGGATCAAGGAAGAGACGCTCGCGGTCGCGGTGGGCGCCGGTAACGCGCTGAGCATCGAGAAGACAAGGGGCAAACAGGGATAAGCCCGCCGCTCCGGGGGGTCGCTCGCGGCGGGCTCACCCTGCCTGCTCACCGCGGCTTTGGCTTTCACCCGCCGCGGTGTGCATCGCCCAGTGTGCGCGACCCTACAGCGATCCCGCCGAAATGTAAAGAGGGTGTAACACGTTCCTCTTCAGCGCGACGTCTGCGCGAGGAAGATCGCGGCGAGCACGATCGCTCCGCCCGTGAGCTGCTGGGGGGCGAGCGATTCGTCCAGCCAGAGATACGCGACGAGCGCGCCGAGCACCGGCTCGAGCATCGCCACCATGCCCACGGTCGTCGCGGGCAGGTGCTGGAGCGAGCCGACCATGAGGGTGAACGGCACGATCGTCCCTAGCACGACGATGGCCAGCACGAGCGCCCAGGCGGGGAGCTCCGTCGCGCTGAGATTCCCGAGCAGCGAGATCGTCTCGCCGAGCTCGTCGCGCGGGAAGCTCCACCAGGGCTGGGCGACGGCCCAGAAGAGGGTCGCGAAGAGGAAGCCGTAGACGAGCAGCGAGAACGGGTCGCGCCGCCCGACCGCATGCTCGGCGAGCAGCAGGTAGGCCGCGAACGTCACGGCGGAGACGAACGAGAGGACGACACCCGCGGTGTTCAGCGGCACGCCGCCCCAGACGTCCACCATCACCGACAGGCCGACGAGGGCGAGCGCGAGGGCGAGCCACACCCGGCTGCGAACGTGCTCTTTGAACACGAAGCGCGCCCAGAGCGCGACGAGGAGCGGGGCGGTGTACTGGATCAGGAGGCTGACGCCGATCTCGAGCCGGGAGATGGCGGCGAAGTAGAAGAGCTGGACGAGCGCGACGCCGCAGACGCCGAACACGGCGAGGAAGGCGAGCTCGCGGCGGGTCGTGCGCAGGCTCGCGGGGCGCGTCAGCAGCACGATGAGGCCGAGCCCGACGAGCGCGCCGGCGCAGCGCGCCTGCGTGAGGCGCAGCGACGTGACACCGGACTCGAGCACGACCTTCGACACCGTGCCGTTGACGGCGAACAGCACCGCGGCGCCCATGACCATCAGGTAGCCGGCCGCCGGCCCGCGCGCGGGGCGGACGCCCTCGGCGGGGAGGTACGGCGAGTCGACCACGGCTCGAACCTATCGCGCCGCCGGAAGCGGCCGTACACTGGTGGTGTCGGGACGTGGCGCAGCCTGGTAGCGCGCCTGCTTTGGGAGCAGGAAGTCGCCGGTTCGAATCCGGCCGTCCCGACCTCATGCGGAGGGCGCTCGCCGTGCTCGCCGGCTGCGTGTTGATCGCCTCGGCTCCGGGGGCGGGCGCTGGCGGCAACCCCCCCTTCAGGGGGACGTTTGAGCCG
>JBKJWA010000064.1:0-2552 GCA_046716705.1 Gaiellaceae bacterium | reverse complement strand
CACGCCGCTGCACCAGGTGGTCAGCTCGACCTCGCTGTCGCCGACGAACGGCTCGAGGACGTCGATGAGGATGCTGCGCACGAACCAGAGATGCTCGTGGATCCCCCAGCCCGTTTCCTGAAGGTCGTCGATCGCGATGTCCTGGAGAAACCGGGCGACCGCGTCGAGCCGCAGCCGGCCGTGCGTGTCCATGTCGGACAGGCGAACGCGCCGCCGGGCGGAGCACGTCCGCCCGTGCGCGGGAACCGGCAACGACGTGTCGAGCACGACAGCCGGAGTCTCGCACTCTGGAAAGGACACGCCCGGAGGGCCGAGGCCTTACGGGCCGGGGTTGAACTCCGAAGCGTCTGAGGCCGAGGTCGCTAGTACTCGTGCAAGTGCTCGTGAAGAATCCGCATCGCGCCGAGCGCATGCAGAGCCGAGTGCCCCCGAAACTCGAACCGCCAATGCCACACCACCTCGCTCTCGGACGCGCCGGTCGCCTCGCAGTCGAGGCCATCCTGCAGGCCTCTATAGATGTCGGCGAGGTCATCCGGAATCAAACCCGATATGACGACCGCCGAATGGCGTCACCCGCGTACAGGGACCGCGCCGCCCTGCAGCCATGAACCTCGCTCGCAGCGCCGTATCGACGCCGCTTCTTAGAGCTCCGGGGGTGGGACTCGAACCCACAACCTTCGCGTTAACAGCGCGCAGCTCTGCCGATTGAGCTACCCCGGACCGCGTTACCCCGGTCTGACGACGAGGCGACTACTCGGGATGGTAGCGACTCCTGCCTCGACTTCCGCATGGCAGTTCGCGCACAGCAAGACGCACTTAGCCGCTTCAGCCCTCGCGGCAGCGATCGACCGCGTGACGCCGCGCTGGGAGATCTGGAACACCTTGGCGGTCGCGTCGAGATGATGGAACTGGAGGGCGGCCATGCTGCGCGAGTATCCGCAGAGCGCACAGCCACCGCCCGCCTCGGCGACGAGCGTGGCCTTGACCGATCGGCGGCGCGCGGCGACCGCCTGGGCACGGCACTCGAGGCATCGCCAGCCGCCGTCGGCGCGGCGACGGAACGCCGTCACCCCGTGGCGTGGGCAGTAGGCGGTCGCATCCACACTGCCTTGACCGGTCCGTTCGCTTGCCCTGAGCCGGAGGAGAGTTGCACGTTCTGTCTCGATCCCATGCTTGAGCAACCAGTGCCGTACGGTCGCCTGGCTCACGCCAAACCGGCGCGCAATCTGCCTACTCGAGAGGCCGTCCGCGACGAGCCCCGCGAGCGCATCGCGAGCGATCCCGCCCTTTGCGGTATGACGGCTTGCGTGATGCGAGCGCAACTCGTACTTGCGGACCCAGTAGGCGGCGGTTGCTGGATGGCGTCCCACCTCACGCGCGATGTCGGCGATCGAGCGACCGCGCTCGAGCTCCCGTGCCAGCCAGTCGCGGTCCATAGGTACGCATGGTAGTTGTCCTAGCAGACAACATCTGTCGGTATGCTAGTCGGCTCCCAGCGCGTCCCTGAGGGCTCGAGCGGCGCGCTCGGGATCCGTCGCATATCCGATCGCGCGGACGACTGCGATCCTCGTCGCTCCGGCGGCGACCACGTCGGCGACGTTCGTCTCGTCGATGCCGCCGATCGCGAACCAGGGTTGCCTGGCGTGGGCGGCGGCGTACTTGACGAGCTCGAGCCCGACAGCCGGTCGACCTTCCTTCGTCGGCGTCGAGTTCACGGGCCCGACGCCGATGTAGTCGGCCTCGGAGGCGTCGATCTCCTCCGGCGCGTGCGTCGACTGGCCCGCGGCAAGCAGGAGCCGGCGAGCCGCGGTCACGGGCAGATCGTCCTGGCCGAGATGCACGTAGTCCGCCTCGCAGAGCACGGCGAGATCGGGCCTGTCGTTGACGACGAGCGGCACGCCGAGCCTCCTTGTGACCTCGCGTGCCTCCTCGAGCCTCGACAGGAGCTCGCCGTCCGGGAGCTCCTTTTCGCGGATCTGCACGATGTCGACGCCGCCGCGGACACCGGCTTCGAGGAGCGGCTCGAGGTCCGGCCGCGCGGCCGTGATCAAGTACAGCCTGCTATCCACCTGCGACGGGACGGGCGACGACGAGCTGGTCGCCCTCCTCGAGCTCGAGCTCGCCGTAGTCCTCGCGGTCGACCGGCTCACCGTTCCGCTCCACGAGCGCATATGGCCCTGCGACGCCGAGCTCCTCGAGCAGGACAGCCACGGTGGCGGCTGCCGGCAACTCGACCGTGCGGCTGTTGACGACGACGTTCATCCGCCGACGAGGTCGGAAATGGGACTCGACGGCCTCGCCGTCTCCGACTCCTCGATCAGACCGGCGAGGCGGCCCGCGCGCCCGGCCTCCACGGCCAGCTTGAACGCCTGCGCCATCGCCACCGGATCGTCGGCGAGCGCGATGGCGGTGTTGACGAGCACGCCGTCGGCGCCGAGCTCCATGCTCTCGGCCGCCTGCGACGGCGCGCCCAACCCCGCGTCGACGATCACCGGCACCTCGGCCTGCTCGATCATGATCTCGATCGTGTGGCGCAGCTTCAGGCCGCGCCC
>JBKJWA010000063.1:0-11108 GCA_046716705.1 Gaiellaceae bacterium | reverse complement strand
GAACGGTTCCCCGCAGCGCACGCGGAGCGGTACGGCGTCGCCTATCCCGAGCGCGAGGTCGAGCTCGTCGCAGTGCACACGGCCGACATCCGCCGTGGGCCGGACGTGTCGTTGCCGGCGGGGCCGTCGATCGCGGCCGAGGGCCCGTCGGTGGTGGAGCTGGACGGCGCCACTTGCTGGATCCCCCCCGGGTGGGTGGGGGCTAGGGATGGAACCACAATTCGACTGACGCGATTGTGAAAATTCAGCACCAAGTTGTCGGCGAACAGCTCCGCGCCGTCGCGGAGGAGATGGGCGCCGTCCTCGTCCGGTCGGCCTTCTCGGCGAACATCAAGGAGCGCCGCGACTGCTCGACCGCCCTCTTCGACGAGCGCGGCCGCATGATCGTCCAGGCCGAGCACATCCCCGTGCACCTCGGCGCGATGCCGGAAGCCGTCGAAGCCGTGCTCGCCCGCGAGCCTCAGCCGGGCGAGGTCTACGTCGTCAACGACCCCTTCACGGGCGGCACGCACCTCCCCGACATCACCCTCGTTTCACGCGTCCCGGGCGGCTTCGCCTGCTCGCGCGCCCACCACGCCGACGTCGGCGGCATGGAGCCCGCGAGCCTGCCAGCCGATTCGACCGACATCTACCAGGAGGGGATCGTGCTCCCGCCGGTTCGCCTCGACGACGAGGTGCTGACGATCATCCTCGCGAACATGCGCAACCCCGACGAGCGGCGGGGCGACCTCAACGCGCAGCTCGCAGCCCACCGGCTGGCGGAGCGCCGCCTGGCCGAGCTCGTCTCGCGCCGTGGCGCGGAAGCCGTCGAGCAGGCGATGGACGAGCTGTACCGCTACTCCGAGCGCGTCGTCCGGGCCGGAATCGCAAAGCTCCCCGACGGCCGCTACAAGGCGCGAGATGTCCTCGAGCCGGTAAACGGGACGCTCGAGCTGCGGGTGAACGTCACCATCGAAGGCGACGAGATCGAGATCGACTTCGAGGGAACGTCGCCCCAGCATGAGGGCAACCTCAACTGCCCACTCGCCGTGGCGCGGTCGGCCTGCTACTTCGTCGTCCGCTGCCTGACCGAGCCGGATCTTCCGTCGTCGGGCGGTGCGTATGCACCGGTGACGGTCATCGCGCCGCCCGGATGCCTCGTGAACGCGCTGCCGCCGGCGGCTGTCGTCGCGGGCAATACCGAGACGTCCAGCCGCATCGTTGACGTGGTGTTCTCGGCCTTCGCAGAGGCGGTGCCCGTGCCCGCTCAGGGACAGGGGACGATGAACAACGTGACCTTCGGCAACCGCGGCTTTACGTATTACGAGACGATCGGCGGGGGCCAGGGCGCGTGCTCGGAGCAGGACGGGCCGAGCGGCGTGCATGTCGCGATGTCGAACACGCTGAACACGCCGGTCGAGGCGCTCGAGCTCTCGTACCCGATACGGGTCGAGCGCTACGAGCTGCATAACGGGTCGGGTGGCGTGGGCACGCACCGCGGAGGTGACGGCGTCGTGCGCGAGCTGCGCGTGCTCGAGGACTGCCGCGTCTCGCTGCTCACCGAGCGCCGCCGCCACGGGCCCTCCGGCCGCGACGGCGGTGAGGACGGCCGGCCTGGCCGCAACTTCGTGAACGGCGAGGAGCTGCCGGCGAAGGTGACGCGGTCGCTCGCAGCCGGAGACGTGCTCCGGATCGAGACCCCCGGCGGCGGGGGTCACGGCGGGCCTCCCTAGTCAGCTTCCTCGAGAGCCGGTCGCGGCGTCGCGCGGACGCGCAGCACCCGCCCCGCCCACTCGGGCAGCCACCAGTTCCAACCCCCCGCGACGCGCATGATCGACGGCACGAGCAGCGCGCGGATCACCGTGGCGTCGAAGATGATCCCCGCCGCCAGGCCGATGCCGAACTGCTTGACGTCCACGCCGGGGCTCGTCGAGAGGACGAAGAACGCGAACATCAGCACGAGCGCAGCACTGGTGACGAGCTTCCCCGTGCGGGCGAGGCCGAGCGCGATCGATGCCTCGGTGTCGCCCGTCTCGTCGTAGGCCTCCCGCATGCGGCTGACCATGAACACCTCGTAGTCCATGGACAGCCCGTAGAGGAACGCGAAGATCATGAGCGGAATCCAGGAGATGATCGCGTCGGTCGGGTGGACGTCCCAGATGAGCTCCGATCCGTGGCCCTGCTGGAAGATGAAGACGATGATCCCGAAGGCGGCGGCGAGCGACAGGAGGTTGAGGACGACTGCCTTCACGGAGAGAAACACCGAGCGAAAGGCGCGCATCAGCAGGACGAGCGTCAGGAGGATCACGAACGCGAGCACGAGCGGGAACTTCCCGTAGACGGCGTGGACGAAGTCGCGATCCTCGGGCGCCACGCCGCCGAGGGTGAGCCGCGTTGAGCCCCCGAGCTCACGTTCGACCTCCGGGAGCACGTCGTCTTGGAGCGCCGAGATCGTCACGCGCGCGGACGTCGCAGCCGCATCGACGGCCGGGAAGACTTCGACGAGCTGTGTATCGCCGCGCCGCCAGTCGCTCGGTGCGGCGGCGCCGGCGATCCCGTCGAGGCCTGCCAGCCGGTCGGTCACCGTCGTCGCAGCTTCGCGCGAGCCGTTCCGCTCGATCAGGACGATGAACGGTTTCGTCACGCCGTGCGAGATGCCGCCGTCGGTCAGGCGCTGCAGGCCGATGACGGCGTCGTTTTCCGCCGCGCCCGCAAGGTCCTTCGCCTGCGCCTCGGATGCGTTCAGCTGCACGGCGGGAACCATCAGCAGCGCGACGATCGCCAGGCCGATGCCGCCCGTCAGCAGCGGTCGGCGCATGACGAAGTGCGACCAGCGCCACCAGAAGCCGCGCTCCTCGTCGGTGCCCTCGACGATCCGCCTCGGCATCACGCGCACCGAGTTGATCCGCGGCCCGAGCAGCGAGAGCATCGCGGGCAGGAACGTGATGGCCGCGCAGACGGAGACGATGGGGATGAGCAGCCCGCCGATCCCGATCGAGCGGATCACGGGAACGGGGAGGAGCACCATCGAGAACAGCCCGATGGCGACGGTCGAGCCGGACACGATCACGGCGCGGCCGGCGTGCGTCATCGTCTCCACGAGCGCCGACTCGGTGTCGGCGCCGTGCCGTAACTCGTCCCGGAAGCGGAAAATCATGAGCAGGGCGTAGTCGATGGCCACGCCGAGCCCGACGAGCGCGACGAGGAACTGGACGATGAGGGAGACCGACGTGATGTACGTCAGCGCCCAGATGAGCGTGAAGGTGTTGAGGATCGAGACGATCGCCATGAGGATCGGGATGACGACCGCGGGCAGCGTTCCGAAGACGAAGAGGAGAATGATCGTCGCGCCGATGCCGCCGATCAACGCCTCGGCGAGCACGCTCGGGCCGTCCGCGTCGCCGCCCCCCGACTCGTAGAGCGCGTCGCGTCCGGTGAGGTGGACGTCCACGCCCGGCGGGACGACCTCCGCGAATGCGTGGCGGATCTCGCCCGTGAACGTCTCCGCGTCGAAACCCTGTTGACCGGGCGGATAGAAGGTCGCGAACGTCGTGCGCCGGTCCTCCGAGACGTAGGCTGCGTTCCCGTCCGTCGTGAAGAACGACGCGACGCGGAAGTCGGGGAACTGCGCGGAGACCTTCTCGATCGCGGCCGCGACGCCGCCGTTCTTCGTGATGTCGCCCTGCGAGCTGAGCACGATCACGTGGGGCGGCTGCGCTCCGGTACCGAACGTGTCGAGCGCGCGTTGGTTCGCCTCGTACGCCGAGTAGCCCGGGATCGAGAACTCTTCGAGCCAGCGGGTGGAGACCGCCTGGGCCGAGTAGGCGCCGAGCACCGTCAGGCCGACCCAGCCGGCGATGAACCACCACCGCCGGCGCATGACGATGTGCGCGAGCCGGGCGAGCATCGTCGAACGCTATCCTGGGACGGTGGTCTGGGAGGCGATCTTCTTGCTCGCCGTGCTCAAGATCCCCGTGATCTACGTCTGCTGCGTCGCCTGGTGGGCGATCCGGGCCGAGCCGAGACCGTTCGACGGGCTCGAGCCCGTCGTCGTGCTCGCTCCTCCGGAGAACGATCCGCGTCCCGGCACACGGTTGTGGCGCAGGCCTCGCAGGCCGCACGGCGGAGGGCCGCACGGCCGGCCGCTCCGCACGTACGGGCGTCGTCAGGCGTACGCGCGGACTAGAGTCACGCCGTGACCCAGGCCGAGCCTGACGTGCACGCGTCCCGCCGCTGGGCCGACCCGTTGAGCGGGCTCTTCGCCGCGATGGCGCTCTTCTTCAGCCTCCTCGCGCTTGCGTATCACCCGCTCACGGTGTCCGTCGTCGCGTTCGGGCTCGGGCTCGTTGCGGTGCTGATGAGCCCGCGGCACGAGCGGCTGGCCGCCATCGCGCTCTGCGTGGCCGGAATCTGCTTCGTCGCCGGGATGACGATCGCCGTCATCACCGAGAAGCCGCTCTGGTAGCCCGCGGCCGGGCGGCCGGTAACCTCGGGCCATGACCGAGTTCGACGGGCTCAACGCCGCGTACGCGACGTCGCTGCTCCACGACTACCTCGAGAACCCCGAGGCCGTACCGGAGGAGTGGCGAGAGCTGCTCGCCGAGCGGGCCGCAGCCGCGCTTCCCACGGAGCAGCCGCCACCGGCTCCTGCCCCCGCGCCCTCGCCGCCCGCCGAGCCCGCAGCGCCCGCGACGCCGGAGCTGCTCCAAGCCGTAGCGGCGGCGGCGCAACTCATCGACGCCTACCGCTCGCATGGCCACCTCGCGGCGCGCCTCGACCCACTCGGCTCCGAGCCGATCGGCGACCCGGAGCTCGACGCGAGCCGTCTCCACCCGCTCACGCCCGAGCTGGCGAGCCAGATCCCCGCCGCGCTGCTCGGACTTCACGTCCCCGCCGAGACGCTGGCCGAGGCGCTGCCGCTGCTCGAGGAGACGTACTGCGGGACGATGGCGTTCGAGATCGAGCACATCTCCGACCACGAGGAGCGGAGATGGCTGCGCTGGGCGATCGAGTCCGGCCAGTACCGCCAGCCTCTCGCCCCTGCAGCACGGCGAAACCTCCTCGAGCAGCTGTCGACCGTCGAGGCGTTCGAGGAGTTCCTCCGCCGCACGTTCCTCGGCCAGAAGCAGTTCTCGATCGAGGGGCTCGACGTGCTCGTGCCGATGCTCGACGAGGCGATCGAGCACGCCGCCCGGGGCGGCGCCCACGGCGTCGTCGTCGGCATGGCCCATCGTGGGCGCCTGAGCGTGCTCGCCCACACGCTGGGCCAGCCGTACGAGGCGATCCTCCGCGAGTTCGAAGGCGAGCGCGTGCAGGACGCGGTCGTCGGGAACCCGGAAGGCGGCACGGGCGACGTGAAGTACCACCTCGGCGCCGAGGGCACGCGCGACACCGAGGCGGGGACGATCTCCGTCACGCTCGTCTCGAACCCGAGCCATCTCGAGGCGGTGAACCCCGTCGTCGAGGGTTGGACGCGCGCGATGCAGACCGACCGCTCGGCGGCCTGGCGGCATGACCCGTCCATCGCCCTTCCCGTCCTCATCCACGGCGACGCGTCCTTCGCGGGCCAGGGCGTCGTCGCCGAGACGTTCAACTTCGAGGGCTTGCCGGGGTACTCCACCGGCGGCACGCTTCACCTGATCGCGAACAACCAGGTCGGCTTCACGACGGATCCCACGGAGGGGCGCTCGACCCGGTACTCGAGCGACCTCGCGAAGGGCTTCGACGCGCCGATCATCCACGTGAACGCCGACGATCCCGAGGCTGCCGTCTCGGCCACGCGGCTCGCGATGGCCTTCCGCGAGCGCTTCGGGCACGACGTGGTCGTCGATCTCGTCGGCTACCGCCGCTTCGGCCACAACGAGCAGGACGAGCCGGCGTACACGCAGCCGCTCATGGCGCACGCGATCGACGAGCAGCCGACGGTGCGGCAGCAATTCGCCGCGCGCCTGGTGGCGGCCGGAGACGTGGCCGCCGAGCAGGCGGAGCAAATGAAGGCGGAGACGCTGGCCGAGCTCCGTGCCGCACACGACCGCCTGCGCGAGGCGCTCGCCGAGCCGCCGCAGGAGGAGGCCCGCACGCCGCCGGGCGGCTCGACGGAGGTCGTCACCACCGTCGAAGCCGACCGTCTCCGCGCTCTCGACGGCGAGCTCGTGAGGGTGGAGGAGGGCTTCACCATCCATCCGAAGCTCGCCCGGCAGCTCGAGCGCCGCGCGGCCGCGCTCGACGAGGGCGGCATCGACTGGGGCCACGCCGAGGCGCTCGCGCTCGCGTCTCTGCTCGTCGAGGGCATCCCCGTACGGCTGACGGGACAGGACACCGAGCGCGGCACGTTCTCCCACCGCCACCTCGTGCTCCACGACGCGAAGACGGGGGAGCGCTACGCCCCGATCCAGCACTTCACCGGCGCGGAGGCGCCGATCGAGCTCCACAACTCGCCGCTCTCCGAGTACGGCGCGCTCGGCTTCGAGTACGGCTACTCGGTGGCGGCGCCCGAGACGCTCGTGCTGTGGGAGGCGCAGTTCGGCGACTTCGTGAACGGCGCGCAGATCATCATCGACCAGTTCCTCGTCTCGGGCCTCTCGAAGTGGAACCAGACGTCACGGTTGACGCTCCTTCTCCCACACGGCTACGAGGGCAATGGGCCCGAGCACTCGAGCGCGCGGCTCGAGCGCTTCCTTCAGTCGGCTGCCCAAGAGAACATCCGCGTCGCGAACCCGTCGACGGCGGCGCAGTACTTCCACCTGCTGCGGCGTCAGGCGCTCGACGCCCGCCCCCGGCCGCTCGTCGCGATGACGCCGAAGGGGCTGCTGCGGCTGCCCGAGTCGGCCGCCACCCTCGAGGAGCTGTCGACCGGCGGCTTCGCGCCCGTCCTCGACGACCCCGCGGCCGACCACGCGCAGGCGGGGACGCTCATCTTCTGCTCCGGCAAGATCTTCTACGACATCGCCGGGCACGAGGCACGCGCCGGCAAGCACACCGTGGCTGTCATCCGCATCGACCAGCTCTACCCCTTCCCGGCGCGAGCGGTCTCGGAGGTCGTCGCCGCGTATCCGAACGTCGAGGAGATCGTCTGGGCGCAGGAGGAGCCGCTCAACATGGGAGCGTACCGCTCGATTCGCCATCGGCTCGAGGACGCGCTGCCGTCCGGTGTGCCGCTTCGGTACGTCGGCCGGCCCTGGCGGGCAAGCCCGAGCGAGGGCTACCCGACCGCGCACCTCGTCGAGCAGGAGCGGATCGTCTCCGAGGCCCTCGGGATCTAGGGTTTCTTGCGGCTCTTGAGGACGGCGCCCGCCGCCGCGGCCGCCTTCGGGCCGTGCTTCTTGGCCTGATCGAACAGCGCGCGCCGCTGCGCGGGCGGCAGCCTCCGCCACAGCCTGTACGCTGCGAGCGCCATCCCGATCGTGCTCTTCGGCGGCATGACGCCATCCTAGATGCGGGAAGGAGTCGGCGACGTCATCACAAATTCGTTACAATCGCCGGCGTTTGGAAAACCAAAACGGAGGTACGCATGCCCGTCGAGACCGCGTCGTTCTTCTCTCAGGTCATTGACCATCACGTCGAACTGAAGCGCCGCAACTCGTCGATCGAGATATCGCATCCGATCGACCGCTACCTGAACGGCGATCCGTTCGAGAACCACCCTCTCTTCAAGACCGAGGAGCAGGCGCGCCTCGAGGAGACGATGGGCGGCGAGGAGCCAGCCGTCGTCGCGCACGTGCAGCCCTGGCCCGGCGAGCAGCCCGTCGAAGAAGCGGAAGACTCCCTCTGGGGTCGCACCCGCGACTTCGACTGGGGCGACTGAGCGCCCTGGCCGGTCGCCTTCGGGCGGCGGAGCCGCCCTACCGGACGACCTGACGCCGCTCGCTGCGGGCGCCATCGCCCTCGGGCCTTGGCCGTATCCGAATACTGTCCTGCGGCCCTCGGGCTCGCCGCCCTTGCGAGCGACGCCCCAGGACGCTCAGTGCCTGACCTAGCAACCCCGGTTGACCGTCTCGGACAGCCCGAGCTTCACCCATTCGCCGGCGACTGCCGCGGGCACGCTCGTCCACGGATAGTCGACGCCGACCGCATCGACATCCACGTTCGTGCAGCGGTCGAAGAGCCTTCGCGCGCGCGTGACGTGGAAGTGCGACGTCACGAGGAGCACCCGGTCCCACCGGTGCTCGCGAACGAGCTCGGCCACCATTCGGGCCTCGCCGCGCGTGGAGTCGGGATCGGGCGTGAAGCACGCGACGCTGAAGCCCTCGCCACCTTCCTGGCAGAACCGGTTCGCCCTCGGCTGGCGCGGGTCGAAGCCGCCCGAGATGACGAGCACCGGCGCGACCCCCTCCCGCACGAGCTCGAGACCCCGGTCCAGCCTCTCGTGCTTCGAGCCGGAGAGGACGACAACCGCGTCAGCCCGGCCGACTTCGTCCTCGCTGGGAGCGAGCACGACCTTGACGGTGGCGAAGACCCATGCGATCAGCAGGATGCCGAGCACGGCGAGGACGATGCGTCTCCAGCGCATAGGCCGCGCATCGTAGAGTCACGCGCGTGTCGCTCTCCCTGTACGCGCGCGCGATCAAACGGACGGCGCTCTCGGGACGCCCGTCGCTCGGCCGCCTCGACGACCGGCTCGTCTTCGTCTTCGGCAGCCCGCGCTCCGGGACGACGTTCCTCGCCGGCGCTCTCGGCTCGCTGCCCGGCTTCGTCGACCTCGGCGAGGTGAACCCTCTGAAGGCTGCGATTCCGGACGTCGCCGCGCGCGATGTCCGGACGATCCTCGACCGCGTCCGGCGCTTCGGCCTCGCCGGCAGCCGCCGCGCAGTCGAGCAGACACCGGAAGCGGCATTCGTGCTCCCCGCGGTGCGAGAGGCGTTCCCGCGGGCGACGCTCGTCCACGCGCTGCGCGACGGACGCGACGTCGTCTGCTCGCTGCTCGAGCGCGGTTGGCTGAGCGCCGAGCGGAGTGGGGCGGACGACGCCGGCGCGGCCTTCGGGACGCACCCGCGCTTCTGGGTGGAGCCCGGGAGGGACGAGGAGTTCCGGCAGGCGAGCGATGCGCGGCGTTGTGCGTGGGCCTGGCGGCGCTACGTCTCCGCCGTGCGCGAGAGCGGCGTTCCGGTGACGGAGGTGCGGTACGAGCGGCTCGTGACCGAGCCGCGAGCCGTAGCCACCGAGCTCGCCGGCACACTCGATGTTCGAGCAGACGCCGTGTCTGCCGCGCTAGCCGCCGCCCACGCAGGATCGGTCGGCCGCTGGCAGCGGGACCTGACGCCGGAGCAGCTCGCCGACGTCGAGGCGGAAGCCGGAGACCTCCTTGCGACGCTCGCGCAACGCGACTAGCCGCGGCTCCTAGACACAGAACCGGCACACAGTTGGCACAGACACGTAACTCGTGCCTGGCACCGGAACGGGTTTGCACCGCGACGAGCCGGCGATGCGGCCTGGCAGAGTAGAGCTGTGAGCCGCGAGCCGGACAAGAACGTCGTCGGCGGCGTGCTGCTCGAGTGCTCGACGGAGCCGCTCACCGGCTTCTACCGGGACGGCTGCTGCGCGACCGGTCCCGAGGACGAAGGGAGCCACACCGTGTGCTGTGTCGCCACGGCCGAGTTCCTCGAGTTCAGCGCGCGAGCCGGCAACGACCTCTCGACGCCGCGGCCGGAGTGGGGGTTCCCCGGCGTCGCCCCTGGTGATCGCTGGTGCGTGTGCGCCGAGCGCTGGCTCGAGGCCCATCGCGCCGGCTGCGCGCCCTCGGTCGTACTGGGCGCGACGCACGCGCGGGCCCTCGACGTCGTGTCGATCGACTTGCTGACCGCGCACGCGGTCGAGCCGGCGCAGAGCCCTTAGCCGGCTACGGGCACGCGTCGACGGGGCCCTTCCTGTAGCCGAACGTGTTCTTCGGCCTCAGGACGTTCTTCAGGAAGGCCCCGTACAGGTGGAGCGGGAAGTGCCGGCCGAGGATGCCCGCGAACGCGTTCTGTTTCCGCATGAGCTCGAGCCGAGCATCCACCCAGCGCTTGAGGTCGGCGTTGCCCTGCGCAATTCCGATGCCGTACGGCGACGGGAGAAACCTGTCCTTCAGGATCACCGCGTTACGGTTCTTGCTTGCAATGTTGACGAGCGACGGGTCGTCCCACATGAGCGCGTCTGCCTGCTTCGAGCGCCAGAGGCTCACCGCGCCGGTGAACTTGTCCGTGGTGACGCGCTTCGCAGTCGGGAAGCACTTCTCGAGCCACCGGTCGTAAATGGACGCCGTCGTCGTGGCCACGCGCGCGCCGGGGAGGTCGGCGAGCGATTGCACGCGTGAGCCGCGCGTGACGAGCAGGCGTCCCGTCGCCTTGTAGTACGCACGCGAGAAGTCGATGCGCGTGTCCCGGTCGGGGGTGTAGCTGAAGGTCGCGATCACGAGGTCGACGCGCCCGGACGTGAGCGCGTCCTCGCGCTCCGGCGTGGTCACGCACGTGAAGCTGACGAGACTCTTCTTGCCGAACGCAAGCTGGGCGAGCCGCTGCGCGACCTCGACGTCGAAACCGACGTGTCGGCCACCCACCTTCGACCCGAACGGCGGCGAGTCGCATTTGACGGCCACATTGAGGCGGCCCCGGGCTTTGATGTCCGCCGGCAGCGGCGGCAAGGTCGCCGCAGCGGACTCGAGCCGCGTTGAGGACGAGGGCCCGACCGTCGCCGCAGCGCCTCCAACTGCGACCAGGGTCCCGATGATGACAGCAGCCAGACGCCTCATGCCACAGGGATCAAACAGCATCCCTGCATGCGGGGTCAAGCGCGAGAGCGAGCGCGTCAGTACGAGGTGTTCTTCGCGGACTTCGCCGCGCGCTTCTCGGCCCGCTTTTCCTTCAGCGTCTTCTGAGCCGTCTTCTTCTGGGGCTTCTTCTGCTTGTCGGCGCCTTTCATAAGACTGAGCCTACACCGAGCCTCAGGACATCATCTCCGCCATGGCGGCCTTGCCGCCCTCCTCGATCTCCTCCGGCGACAGATCGCGGGTGTGCGTTGCGATCGCCCACTGGTGGCCGTACGGGTCGGTGACCGTGCCGAAGCGGTCGCCCCAGAACATGTCCTCGAGCGGCATCGTCACGGTCGCGCCTTCGGCGACCGCCCGTTCGAAGACCTGTCTCTTTTACACATAT
>JBKJWA010000062.1:0-2656 GCA_046716705.1 Gaiellaceae bacterium | reverse complement strand
AGGCTCGACCAGGCAAGGAGCCGCGCATACCTGATGTACCGGTCGCGGTCGGAGACCGAGAGGGGTACGGCTGTGGCGCTCACGACCGCAAGCCTAGTCCCGCCCACCCGCTCACTTGTCTCGTGCGGCGGAGAGTGCGACGCGGATGTCATGCGCGAGGTTGGCCTGCGTGAGGTCAGCGCCTGCATGCAGGGTCGAAGCCCAGGTGCCGCGTCGGTCGTAAATCCGGACGGGCGCTGAGTGGGCCGTGTCGTGGCCGCTCTCCAGCGATGAAAGGACGTGAAACGCGTCCCAGACTCGGCGTAGCTCCCGTTCGGCCTGAGCTCCCCCGAGGTACAGCAGCCGTCCAAGGGCTCGGTTTCGTGCAAGGAACTTACGCACGTTCGCCGCAGAGTCCTCGGCGGGGTCGGTGCTGATAGCCACGGCCCGCACGGTCCTGCGCTCCGTCGGAGTCAGCGCATCGATCGTCCGCGCGACGGTCCACGCGATCACCGGGCACGCCTCCGTGCATTGGCTGTCGAGGAACGTGAGCACGATCACCCGGTCGCGCAACTCATCCGAGCGGACGAGCCGCCCATCGACGTTGCGAAGGGCGAAGTCGACAATGCCGATTCCCGGCGGCGGCTCGCTTCCCCTGTACCGGCCGGAGCCTGTGAGCAATGCACTTTGTATGCCCGAGCCCGACCCGTCGCCGCGGGTAGCGAGGAAGGCGCCGCCGGCCGTGACCGCGACCGCGGCTGCGATGACAGCAGCTACAGCGGTCCTCCGGCTCAACGAGGCTCCTCCTCGCGAGCGTGATCGCGATCGGCGGGCCGACCCCGATGCTGCAGCATCATCAGACCATCATCCCGCCCATCACGAGCGGGCAGAAACGAGAACGCCGAACAGTACGAGTAGCTCCATCTTCCTCACCTCCTCCCCGTGGCTGCCAGGCCTTCCGCCGAGGTCAGGGTGTCGAGCGCACGATCCACGTCGCACCTCCGTCCGTCGATCGCTTGATCGTGCCGTCGTGCAGCGCTGCGTAGAGCTCGTCGGAGCCCTGTGCGAGGAGCGCCGCCGGCTGGCCCCCGATCGACCCGCGCCGCGTGAAGCTTCGGCCGATCCGGGAGCTCACGAAGACGGATCCGCCGCCGTCAACCAGGAAGAGCCGGTTGCGTTCCGGCCATGCAAGCAGCCCAACCCGGTCACCGATTCGCGTCCAGCTGGCGCCACTGTCCCGCGACTCGTAGAGGCCCTGCTCGATGTCGCTTGCGCCCGCGGCAACGAGACGCCCGCTGTCGGTCGGATCAACCGCGAGATCGGCGAGCGGGACAGGGCGTTCGAGCTGTGACCACGTGACGCCCGTGTCCGAGCTCGACATCAACCTGTCGTTCGAAGCGTCGTAGCCGTACACGTCCTTCCCGCTCGAGCGGAGGACGTGGAAGTCAGCCTCGCCCAGCAGCGAGATCGGGTTCCAGCTCTTGCCCGCGTCGGTGGATTCGATCAATCCGAGCAGCGGTGGGAGGTCCCGCTGGAAGTCTGGATGCCCGGAGCCGATGAAGCGGTCCTTCCCGGCCACGGCGAACCCCATCGTGTCCTGAAAGCTGTCGCCGACCCGGACTGACTTCGACTCGCCCTCGCCGGCACGGAACAAGCCCGTGTGGGTGGCGATGAACAGCGCCCCGTCGGCCGGATTGATACCGAGTCCGTGCACGTGCACCGGTCCGGCATCGGCGGCTTGCTTGTCGCTACCGCCGGCCGCGCTCCATATCACGGCCACGAGGACCACGGCCGTCAGTGGTATGAGGCCAAGCAACGCGCGCTGAGGCCACGACGCGCGCTTGGGCGGCGGAGGCGCCTCCGCGCGTCGCTTTGCCTTCGCTCTCGTTGCACTCGTCATGTCGTCTCCTCTCTCGTCGCTCGCGTGAGCCTGCGCGGATGCGCAAGCCGTCCCGTACACGTGCGACTCAGAAGAGGAAGCGTTGAAGCGAGGCCGGGGAGGCCCGCGATGACGCTCTGACCGAGAGCGCGATCCCAGACATCAATGCGAGCGCCACCAGCGCGAGCGGACGCCAGAGCTCCATTACCGCAGGCTGCGCCTGAAGGGCGCGGTCGACCGCGTGCGCGGCCTGGTCTACGAGGCACGCACACGCAAATCCGATCAGGGCGAGGCACACGAGGGCCAGGAGAATGAACGCCAACAGCGGCATCCGTTCCCGAAGGCGGTCGAGCGCCACGGCCCGAGGATAGCCGTCCTCAGTCGCGCGGGTTAGAAGAGCCCGACGGTGCGGCCTTCCTCGTCGATGTCGACGTTGAAGGCAGCGGGCGTCGCCGAGAGCCCCGGCATCGTCTGCATGTCGCCGCAGAGCGCGACGAGCCAGCCGGCACCGGTGTACGCCCGCACCGCGCGCACGGGCACGGTGAAGCCGGTCGGCGCGTTGAGCAACTCCGGGTCGTGCGAGAGCGAGAGGTGCGTCTTCGCCATGCAGATCGGCACGTTGCCGAGACCCTGTGCCTCGAAGCGGTGGATGTCGTTCTCGGCGGCGTGGAGCAGGAAGATGCCGTCGGCGCCGTACGCCCGCCTGGCGATCGCCTCGATCTTGTCCGCGATCGGTGCGTCGTCCGGATAGAGGTAGTCGAAGGCCGTCGGGTGGTCAGCCGCGTCGACGACGGCCTC
>JBKJWA010000061.1:0-7813 GCA_046716705.1 Gaiellaceae bacterium | reverse complement strand
TCGTGGTCTCGCTCGAGGTCGACCTTGATCTGCCGCCCCAGCGCGATCAGGCGGGGGAGCTCCCTAGGAGCCACACGCTCCTCGAGGAAGGCGTAGAAGGCGCCGCCGAACGCGACGTCGACGGTGCGGCCGGCCGCCTCCAGGCCGCGCGCGTGGACGTAGGCGGGCACGTTGCGAAAGCGGACCGACGTCACGTCACCGTCCTCGACGCGCGCAACCGTCTCCAGGCGACCCGACGGACAGTCGACGACGACCACCGCCTCCGGCTCGACCGGGTCCACGACACCGCTCTCGATCGCCCAGGTGACAAGCGCGATCGTGCCGTGGCCGCACGCCGTCGAGTAACCGGCGTTGTGGAAGAAGACGACGCCGAGGTCGGCGCCATCGTCCTCGGGCTCCGTGACGAAGCAGCCATACATGTCCGCGTGACCGCGCGGCTCGTTGACGAGTAGCCGGCGCACGTCGTCGGCGTGCTGGAGGGCGTAGCGGCGCTTGTCGAGGATCGTTCGACCCGAGAGCGGGTCGACGCCGCCGGTGACGATCCGGAACGGCTCGCCAGCCGTATGGTAGTCGACCGTCTGGATGCGCACTACGCGCCGGTGAACTGCGGCGGGCGCTTCTCGAGGAAGGCGGTCACGCCCTCGCGGAAGTCCTCCGTCTGCGTGGCCGCCGCCTGGAGCTGCGCCTCGAGCTCGAGCTGTGCGTCGAGCATGGCGTTGTCCGCATGGTCGAACAGCCGCTTCGTCATGCCGATCGCCCTCGTTGGCGCCTGCGCGTACATGCCGGCCAGCTCCGCCGCGCGTGTCGGCAGCGTCTCATCGGCGACGACCTCCGAGACGAGCCCCCACTCGAGCGCCTCCACCGCCGGGAGCTTCCGGTTCGACGTCATCCACTCGAAGGCGCGAGGAGCGCCGAGGAGCCGGTGGATGAAGTACGTGCCGCCCGAGTCGGGGACGAGCCCGATGCCGATGAACGCGGGGACGAAGCTCGCCGACTCGGCGGCGATGCGGATATCGCACGCGCACGCGAGGGACAGTCCCGCGCCGGCGGCCGGGCCGTTGACCGCAGCGATCACGGGCTTCTCGAGCGCCCGGATGGCAAGGATGTTCCGGTGGTACGTCGAGCGGAGGCGCTCGCCGATGCTCAGCGTCCCCTCCTGGAACTCCGTGAGGTCCTGGCCGACGCAGAAGCCGCGTCCGGCGCCGCTGACGACGACCGCGCGCACCGAGGCGTCGCCCG
This sequence comes from Gaiellaceae bacterium, assembly GCA_046716705.1. GTDB lineage: Bacteria > Actinomycetota > Thermoleophilia > Gaiellales > Gaiellaceae > PALSA-612. The sequence goes on along the minus strand of JBKJWA010000061.1, from coordinate 6,574 downwards.
CCTCCTTCAGGCCGGCGAGAAACGCCTTGTGCAGCGACGTGTCGAACGCGTTGAGGACGTCGGGACGGTTGAGCGTGAGCGTGAGCACGCCACCGTCGCGAGTGACCTCCACCTCCGCCATCGCGGCCAGCCTAACCGACGCGTTGATAGCGTGGCCGCATGGCTCCTCGCGTCGTCCGCCGGGCCGAACGTGCGCTGCTCGGCGGCGCGATGACGGTGATCGCGCTCTTCCTGGAGCGCCGCCTCGCGAAGATGCTCAGGAAGAGCTAGACCGCGAGCCGCGCTTCCAGAAGAGATCGACGAGCATCAGGAAGAGGAGCACGAGGCCGATGCTCCCGAAGAGCGCGGGCACCCAGTCGGACACGCCCTCCTGACCGAGGGTGAACCCGCCCGAGATGATGGCGGCGGCGGCCGTGATCGCCAGCGAGATGCGCCGCGTGGAGCGCCGGATCGTGTTCTCGAGGCTCGCCATGCCCTTCATCTCGACCTGGAAGCGCTGGCCGGGCCGAGCGCCCACGAGCCGCTCGACCGCGGCGACGAGCCCGGAGAGCCTCGTCTTCACCTTCTGCACCTCGTAAAACGCCTTCTTGGGGTCGATCGCGTCGCGGCCGCGCTCGAAGAGGCGACGCGCGAGGAAGCGGCCGACGACGGAGAAGGGATCGAGCTCGGGATCGAGCACCGACGCTGCCAGCTGCATCTGCGCGAGCGCCTTCGCCGTCAGCGCCATCTCCGCCGGGAGGCGGACGTCGCGGCGGGCCGCGATCTCCGTGATGCCCTGGAGTATCGGGCCGAGCTGGATCTCCTGGAGGGACTGCCCGCGCACGCTCTGCACGAGCGTCGCAATCTCGTGCTGGAACGTCTCGAGGTCGAATTCCTCGGGGAGATCCTGCTCGGCGAGCTGGAGCACGACCTCCGCGAGGAACTCGTCGTCCTCCTGCCAGAACGCCATCACGAGCATGAGCACGAGCTCCCGCAGCCGCGAGTCGACCTCGCCGACCATGCCGCAGTCGAGGAAGTACACGGAGCCGTCCGACCAGAGGAGGTTGCCGGGGTGCGGGTCGGCGTGGAAGAAGCCGTCCACGAGCACCTGGCGGTAGTACGACTCGATCAGCTGGCGGGCGGCGTCCTTTCGCTCGGGGACGTCAGGCGTCTCGCGAAGCGGCACGCCGTCCACGAAGCTGAGGACGAGCAGGCGCTTGCTCGACAGCTCGTGGTAGACGGACGGGACCGCGAGACGTGGGTACCGCTCGAGCACCTCGCCGAGCCGGTCGACGTTCGCGGCCTCCATCCGGAAGTCGAGCTCCCGCTTCAGGGAGGCGGACAGATGGCGGATCACGGACGGGAAGTCGACGAGCCGGCGCAGCCCGTCACGATGCTCGGCCTTCTCGGCGAAGAGCTCGAGCAGGCCGAGGTCGCGCATGATCTCCTCCTCCGCGCCCTGGCGCTGCACTTTCACGACGACGCGATCGCCGTTCTCGAGCGTCGCCGCGTGCACCTGGCCGATCGTCCCCGCGGCAAGCGGCTCGGGATCGATGCTCTCGAACACGTCCTCCCACGGCACGCGGAGCTCTCCCTCCATCACCGCGACGACCTCCTCCTCCGTCATGGGAGGCACGTTGTCCTGGAGCTTCGAGAGCTCGGCGATGAACTCGGGCGGCAGGAGGTCGGGGCGCGTGGAGAGGATCTGGCCGAGCTTCGCAAACGTCGGCCCGAGCTCCTCTAGCGCTCCGCGCAGGCTCTGCGCGCGCTCGGTGAGGGGCACGTCCGCCGCGCCGCGCTCGCCGAGGCCGTAGCGCGTCATCACCTTGCCGATGAACGCCGCTCGGCCGAGGAGGTTGAGATCGGCTTCCTGCGTGCCGCTCACCGCCGGAACAGCCCTCGTTTCTTCTTCTGCGCCTGCTCGGTGCGCTGGCGCGAATTGACGATGATCACCGTCCGGTCGGAGTTGTGCGACACGCGGTTCGGGACGTTCCCGAGCAGGAACTCCTTGCGGCCTGACATGCCGACGTTGCCGACGACGACGACATCGGCGTCCTCGGCTTCGGCCGCATCGACGATCGCCTGGGCAGGGTCTTCCCCCATGGAGACCACACCGCGTGCAAGCTCGCCCGCGAAGCCGCGCCCGTACTCGGTCAGGTCCTCGATCGCGTGCGGCGGCGTCGGCGCCGGCGGGATGACGACCTGGCAGAGCAGGAGCTCTGCCTCGAAGCGCACCGCCATGTCGGCGGCGAAACGGACGGCGTGCTCGGCCGTCTCCGACCGGTCGGTCGCGACGAGGATGCGGCGCAGGCTCATGGGTCGCGCAGGTTACCGGCCTTCGAACTGCGGCGGCCGCTTCTCCACGAACGCGGCCATGCCTTCGTGGGCGTCCTCCGACGAGAAAGCGAGATAGAGCAGCCGGCGCTCGTAGTCGATGCCGAGCGACAGCGGGCCTTCGTCGGCGCGCACGACCGCCTCTTTCGCGAGCTGGCTGGCCACCGGGCCTTTCGCCGCGATGTCGCGCGCCACGCGCTTCGCCTCGTCGAGCCATGCCTCGCGGGCGACAACGCGGGCGACGAGGCCGGCGTCGAGCGCCTCGCGGGCGGTGAGGCGACGGCCGGACAGGATGACGTCCATCGCCAGCGCCTTGCCGACCGCGCGCGTGAGGCGCTGCGTGCCGCCCGCTCCGGGGATGAGGCCGAGTCCGGTCTCGGGCTGGCCGAAGACGGCCGTCTCCGAGGCGACGACGACGTCGCAGGCCATCGCGAGCTCGCAACCACCGCCGAGGCAGAAGCCGGACACGGCCGCGACGAGCGGCGTGCGTACGGCGCGAATCGCGTCCCAGGCGTCGACGCGCCGGTTGACGTACATCTCGACCGCCGACGCCGTCGCCATCTCGCCGATGTCGGCGCCGGCGGCGAACACCTGCTCCGAACCGCCGAGCACGATGCAGCGGATCTCCGGATCTGTGTCGAGCCCCTGAAGCGCCGCGACGACCTCCACCATCAGCTCGGAGGAGAGCGCGTTCAGCTGATTCGGCCGGTCGAGGAGAACGGTGGCGATCGGCGGCTCGCGCTCAGTGCGAACGAGCTCAGGCATCGCTCTTGTCGACGAACTTCCTGACGGCGCCCTGCGCCTCCTCGCCTAGCATCGAGAGCGCGAGCCAGTCGCGGGCGTGGCCCACCGTTTGGTGCCACGAGAGGTCCCGCCAGAAGTTCAGCTGGTGCTTCGCGTAGCGCGTCGTCTGCGGGAGCTTCGCCGCAAGCTTCTCCACGAGCTCGTCCACCGTGGTGTCGAGCTCGGCGGCCGGCACGGCGCGATTGACGAGCCCCCAGTCGGCAGCCTGCTGCGCCGGGATCTCCTCGCAGAGCAGGATGATCTCGCGCGCCCGCCGCTCCCCGACCATGACGGGCAGCCACTGGGTCGCGCCGCCCGCGGGCACCGAGCCGTGCTCGAGCCCGACGTGACGGATGTACGCGTCGTCGACCATCACCGCGAGGTCGCACGCCATCTGGAACTCATTGCCGCCGCCGACGCAGATGCCGTTGATACGCGCGAGCGTCGGCTTGCCGATGTCCCGCAGGCGGTCGTGGGCGTCCTTGAAGGCGCCGAACCACTTCCAGTAGCCCTGCGGGTTGCCGAGATACTCGGCCGACCACTCCTTGAGGTCGGCGCCGACGCAGAACGCGCGGCCGGCGCCGGTGAGCACGACTACGCGGATCTCGTCATCCCACGAAGCGTCCTCGCACGCCCGCGCGAGCTCGCGGAGCATCTGGAAGTCGAACGCGTTCAGCCGCTCCGGCCGGTTGAGGGTGATCGTCGCCCGCGGCGGCGCCTTCTCGTAGACGATCCGTTCGAACCCGAGCTCGTCGGGCTTCTGGGGCCTCGGTGCAGACGGCTCGGTCACGAGCCGCAGCCTAACGCTCGAAGGCGCACGGCCGCTATTGCGTGGGAGCTACAGGCGTGACTGCCGTCACTCTCACGGCCGCGGTCGTCGGTGACTGGAGAATCGCGCTGGTCGGCCTCCTCGTGGCGCTGCTGTGGTGGTACCGGACGGCTGTGATCTTTCGCGGCAACTGGTAACAGTCGGCTGGGAGCAGCCGGCGCAACCGCCGTCAGCCCAGGTCGAGGACGAGCTCCAATGCGTCGTCGACATCACGCATCTCCTCGAGCCCGAGGTGACCCACGTGATCCCCGAGCATTCGGGCATCGATCGGCCCGACCATCTCGCACATCACGCGGGTTGGCTCCTCGCCGACGACGATCTCCGGATGGAAGCTCGCCTGCGGCGTCGACGTCGAGGTTGGACAGATGAGGATCGTGGAGAGGGCGAGCAGATCGTCCGCTTGCACGATCACGGCGAAGCGGCGCCCGTGCTGGACGTGCCCCCGCCGGCGCGGAAGCCGTATCGCGTGGACGTCACCGCGAACCACGAAGCTCGTCCATCAGCCGCGCCACCTCGCGCGCCTCGCGCACATAGTCCGGGCTGCGCGCCAGGGCGGCCGCTTCCGCGGCGAGTCCCGAGCGTCGGCGTTCGCGCTCTGCCGTCTCTCCGATTGCCTGACGTGCCGCCTCGGCCCTGGTGATGCGGCGCCGCCGCGCGATCTCGTCGAGCGCGCGAACACCGTCCGCTCCGAGGCGCAGCGACACAGGAGGAACCGACGAAGCCACGAGTCTAGTGTAGCGCAAAATGCACTACACTTTCGGCCGTGTCACTTTACGGCGAGCGGGACGATCTGGAAGCGGTCGACGTCCACGAGGCCGTGATCCGTGATCTTGAGCTTCGGGATCACGGACAGGGCCAGGAAGGACAGCGTGAGAAACGGCGTCGCGACCGTGCAGCCGAGCGCGGCCGCCGCCTCGTTGCACGCGCGGCTCTGATCGACGACCTCGTCCAGCGGCGCATCCGAGAGCAGGCCGGCCACGGGCAGCGGGAGCTCGGCCTTCACGCCGCGCGACGCGACGGCGACGATGCCGCCGCCGAGCTCGACGAGCCGCTGGACCGCCCTCGCCATGTCGTTGTCGTCGACGCCGACCACGACAATGTTGTGCGCGTCGTGGGCGACCGTGGATGCCAGCGCGCCGGATCGAAGACCGAAGCCGCGAACGAAGCCGAGCCCGATGCGGCCTGTGGCGTGGTGGCGCTCGATGACCGCGATCTTCGCGAGGTCGCGATGGGAGTTCGATACCGCGTGGTCGTCGACGACCGTCGGCTCCTCGATCAGCTCGTCCGTGACCACTTGGTCCTCGACGAGCCCGATGACGCGCGCGCGACCTCCGCTCCAGGGAATCGCGAAGTCACCGGCCGAGATCGGCTGCACGTGCACCGTCCGCTTCACCCATTCGGGCACGTGTGCCTCCGGGATCTCGTCGACGGCGCGGCCGGCCTTCAGCACGAGGCGCGGATCGAAGGACTCGAGGTCGTCGAGCACGACGAGATCGGCCTGGTAGCCAGGCGCGATCGCGCCGAGGTGGTCGAGGCCGTGCCACGTCGCCGGGTTCAGCGACGCGAGGACGAGCGCGTCCTCCGGCGGGATCCCGGCCGCGACGGCCTTCCGCACCATCTGGTTCAGGTGCCCCGAGTCGGCGATGTCCTCGGGGTCGCGGTCGTCCGTGCAGAACGCCATCCGCGCCGGGCCGTGTTCCTTCACGAGGGGAAGGAGATCCTCGAGGTTCCGCGCCATCGACGCCTCGCGGATGAGCAACCACATGCCGGCGCGGAGCCGCTGGCTTCCCTCCTCCACCGTCAGCGCCTCATGGTCGGAGCGGATACCCGACGCGGCATACGCGTTGAGCGCCTTGCCGAGGACGCCCGGGGCATGGCCGTCCGCGTGCCGGGCTCCTTCGAGCGCGAGCTTTTCCAGCTCTGCCGGGTCGCCGGCGATGACGCCGGGGAAGTTCATCATCTCGGCGAGGCCGATCACGCGGCGCCGGCGCAGGAGGCCCTGGAGATCGCCGGTCGTCAGCGGCCGGCGCGGCGACTCGAACGCCGACGCCGGCACGCACGACGACGCGGTGATGTACATGTCGAGGGGCAGGCCGGAGCAGACGTCGAGCAGCCAGTGGATGCCGTCCGAGCCGAGGACGTTGGCGATCTCGTGCGGATCGGCGACGACTGCGGTCGTGCCCATCGGCAGCACGAGCCGCGCGAACTCGTCGACGAGGAGCTTCGTCGACTCGAGGTGCATGTGGGCGTCGATGAAGCCCGGCACGACGTACGCACCCCCGACGTCGAGCGTCTCATGCCCTTCGTACTCACCGAGGCCGGCGACGTAGCCATCGCAAATCGCGACGTCGGTCTCGAGCCACTCGCGCGTGAAGACGGAGAGCACGCGGCCGCCCCTGACTACGAGGTCGGCAGGCCCGTCTCCGCGTGCGACGGCTATGCGGCGGGCGAGATCGGTCATTGCGCGATGTCGTCCGGTCGCACGGGCACGCGCGCCAACTCACGGCCGGTGGCGTCGCGCAGCGCCGAGACGACGGCGGCCGTGGACACGACGGTCGGCGGCTCACCGACGCCCTTCAACCCGTAGGGGCCGTCCGGCTCGGGGTCCTCGACGAGCACAGCTTCGATCGGCGGCACGTCGAGCGCGGT
>JBKJWA010000060.1:0-3550 GCA_046716705.1 Gaiellaceae bacterium | reverse complement strand
GTCGCGGTGGGCGCCGGTAACGCGCTGAGCATCGAGAAGACAAGGGGCAAACAGGGATAAGCCCGCCGCTCCGGGGGGTCGCTCGCGGCGGGCTCACCCTGCCTGCTCACCGCGGCTCTTGGCTTTCACCCGCCGCGGTGTGCATCGCCCAGTGTGCGCGACCCTACAGCGATCCCGGTGAAATGTAAAGAGGGTGTAACACGTTCCTCTTCAGCGCGACGTCTGCGCGAGGAAGATCGCGGCGAGCACGATCGCTCCGCCCGTGAGCTGCTGGGCGGCGAGCGACTCGTCCAGCCAGAGATATGCGACGAGCGCGCCGAGCACCGGCTCGAGCATGGCGACGATGCCGACCGTCGTCGCGGGCAGATGCTGTAGCGAGCCGACCATGAGCGTGAACGGGACGATGGTCCCCATCACGACGATGGCGAGCACGAGCGCCCAGGCCGGGAGCTCGACGCTGCCGAGGTTGCCGAGCAGCGAGATCGTCTCGGCGAGCTCGTCGCGGGGGAAGCTCCACCAAGGCTGCGCGACCGCCCAGAAGAGGGTTGCAAAGAGGAAGCCGTAGACGAGGAGCGAGAACGGGTCACGCCGCCCGACCGCGTGCTCGGCGAGCAGCAGGTAGGCCGCGAACGTCACGGCGGACACGAACGAGAGGACGACGCCTGCCGTGTTCAGCGGTACGCCGCCCCAGACGTCGACCATCACCGACAGGCCGACGAGGGCGAGCCCGAGTGCGAGCCACACCCGGCTGCGCACGTGCTCGGAGAAGACGAACCGCGCCCAAAGGGCGACGAGGAGCGGGGCCGTGTACTGGATGAGGAGGCTGACGCCGATCTCGAGCCTCGCGATGGCGGCGAAGTAGAAGAGCTGGACGAGCGCGACGCCGCAGACGCCGAACACGGCGAGAAAGGCGAGCTCGCGGCGCGTCGTCCGCAGGGTCGACGGGCGTGTCAGCAGCACGATCAAGCCGAGCCCGACGAGCGCGCCGGCGCAGCGCGCCTGCGTGAGGCGAAGCGACGTGACTCCCGACTCGAGCACGACCTTCGAGACGGTGCCGTTGAGGGCGAACAGCACGGCCGCTCCCATCACCATGAAGTAGCCGACCGCAGGCCCGCGCGCGGTGCGGACGCCCTCGGCGGGGATGTACGGCGAATCGACCATCGCGCGACCCTAGCCTCCGCCGCGCCTGCTCGTACACTGTTGATCTCGGGACGTAGCGCAGCCTGGTTAGCGCGCCTGCTTTGGGAGCAGGAGGCCGGGAGTTCGAATCTCCCCGTCCCGACTTGCTCGGCCGCGGATCGATGCTGCTCGTCGCTGGGCTCGTCACGCTGGCCGTCGGCGATCGCGTCGTCGCCGCCGTTCCGCCGTTCGTCGGGACGATCGCGCCGCTCTCGGCGAAGCAGCGCGAGCTGATGACGGGCGTGTCATGGCGACCAGGCTGTCCCGTCGCGCTGCAGGATCTGCGGCTGCTCACGGTCAGCCACTGGGGCTTCGACCGTCGGCGCCGCACGGGGCGGCTCGTCGTCCACAAGACAGCGGCGGGCCCGCTGAGGAAGGTCTTCCGCCGCCTCTACAGCGCACGGTTCGCGGTCCGAAAGATGATTCCCATCGACGCCTACGGCGGCAGCGATTTCCGTTCCATCGAGGCCGACAACACCTCGGCGTTCAACTGCCGCCGCGCGACCGGCTCGAGCAGCTGGTCGGAGCACGCGTACGGCCGCGCCGTCGACGTCAACCCGATCGAGAACCCGTACGTCGAAAGCGGGCGCGTGTACCACGACGCGAGCCGCCCGTACGTCTCCCGGCGGCGGGTGCGGATGGGCATGGCCGTGGAAGGGGGTGCCCTTGTCCGCGCGTTCGACGCGATCGGCTGGGGGTGGGGCGGACGGTGGTCCGGCTCCGTGCGCGACTACCAGCACTTCTCGGCGAGCGGCAGATGATCTCCGGGACGCTCGCGGCTGCAGCGACGCCGCTTCGGGACGGCGGCCGCGCGCTGGACGAGGCTGCGTTCGCACCGCTCGTCGACTTCCTCGCCGGGGCGGGTCTCGACGGGCTGCTCGCGCTGGGCACGACCGGCGAGGGCATCCTGCTCACCGCCATCGAACGCCGCCGGGCGGCCGAGCTGTTCGTGGCTGCCGCCGGAGGCAGGCTCGACGTCGCCGTCCACTGCGGAGCCCAGTCCACAGCCGATACGGTCGCGCTCGCCGAGCACGCCGCCGGGCTCGGCGTCGCCGGGGTGGCGGTCATCGCGCCCCCGTATTTCCAGCTCGATGACCGAGCACTGCTCGACCACTTCACCGCCGCCGCCGCGGCGTGCACGCCCACGCCGTTCTACGTCTACGAGTTCGCGTCCACGAGCGGCTACGCCGTGCCGCCGGACGTCGTCGGCGAGCTCCGAGGCCGATCGCCCAACCTCGCGGGCCTGAAGGTGTCCGACACCCCGTGGGAGCGCTTCGAGCCGTACCTCATCGAGGGGCTCGACGTGTTCGTGGGCCCGGAGTCGCTCATCGCCCGCGGGCGCGCCGCGGGTGCGGTGGGCGCGGTCTCCGCCCTTGCCACGGCGTTCCCCGAGCTCGTGGCCGCCTGCGTTCGCGAGCCGACGGACGAGCGGGCGGCCGGCCTCGCCGAGCTACGCGCGGCGATCGAGCGGTTCCCGCGCCACGCCGCGCTGAAGCACGTGCTCCGGCGTCGCGGCGTCCCGATCTCGGAGGACGTCCGCGCGCCCTTGCGTGGGTTGACGGACGCCGAGCGCTCGGAAATCGACGAGCTCCTGCCGCGCTGGCTCTAAACGGGACCAAAAAAATTCGCCGAGCCGGTTGCGCTTTCGTCCACCCGACCGACTGACCTTCCGATTGCCCGTATGGCCGTCCGGTTGAGCTTCGACCTACTCGCGCTCCGTGCTCGGCGCAATCACGACACTAGGGACTTCGGGCGGCCGGCGCAAGAGCCTTCGGAACGAAAGTTCACGCAATTTGCGAGGTCTGTTCGTGACGTGCCTCGCGAGCCTCCTCGGCGCGCAGCTGCCGAAGGACGAAGAACGCCGCGACGCAGAAGAAGACGGTCGTCTGCTCGACGGACATCGTCACCCCGGCGATCTGCTGGTCGGCGAGATCGGACAGGCCCCACATGTCCGGCGCCGCCGCGTAGAACGCGTACGCCGGGCTCGAGAGCAGCGAGAGCACGATGCCGAGGGGGCTCGCGAAGACGAACGCAGCCAGCACGTAGACCGCCTTCGCGCCGTAGGACGGCCGACGGGGGGCGTCCTGGAGCACCGGCCACCAGAAGAGCAGCCCGGTGGCGAAGTACGTCGCGTGCTCGAGGTGGAGCAGGCTCGACTGGTGCCGAAGCGCGGCGTCGTACGCAGCCGGCAGGTGCCAGGCGGCGTACGTCGCGAGCCACAGCGGCAGCGCCACGGCCGGGTGGGTGAGGAGGCGTACCTGGCGGCGACGGCCCAGCCGCACGGCGAGGCCGGCGGGGACGCCGAGCACGACGAGCGCGGGCGCCCATTCGGCGAAGACGACGTTCTGGAGCAGGTGTGCGCTCAGCAGCG
>JBKJWA010000059.1:0-4619 GCA_046716705.1 Gaiellaceae bacterium | reverse complement strand
GGCCGCGCCGCGAGGTACCAGCCGATCGTCGCCGTGTAGCTCGCGGGCGCGACCGATAGGGCGCGCTCGCGCTCCGCACCCGCGCACCCGGCGAGATCGAGGTAGCCGTCGACGTCACGCGCCTCCTGGCGCTGCTCGGACCAGCGAAGCACGAGCCCGTTCGCGTCGAGCAGCGCGCGGATGTCCGAGTCGGGCAGAAGCCGCGTGTGCGAAGGGTCGCGAAGGCGCTCGAAGCGATCGAGCTCGAAGCCGGCGAGCGGGTCGATCGGAGCGATCTGGTCGACGATGAGCACCTGGCCGCGGATGCCGATCGCGCGGCTGAGCTCGGCGACGACAAGCTCCGGCCGCGGCACGTGATGAAGCGTGCGCACGCAGGCGACCAGGTCGAACGACCCGTTTTCGAACGGCAGGTGCGAGGCGTCGGCCTCCACGAACGTCACGTTCGGGAAGGATCTGGCGCCGATCGCCTTGCCCGCCTCGAGCACCTCCGGCACGACGTCGGCGGCAACGACCTCGCGCACGAGCGGTGCGACCGCGAACGCGAAGCCGCCCGTCCCGGCCCCGACGTCGAGCACGCGCTCGTCGCCGGTCGGCTCGAGGAACTTCCTGATCTGCGCTCTCAGCTCCTCGCGGCGGCTCTCCTCGTGCTCCGCCATGAGCTCGGCCGACGCGGAGAACCGCGCCTGCGTCGCCTCAGCGTGCTGCTCGTCGGACAAGCTCCAGAGCCTCCTCCCTCGTCGAGAGTGTGCCAGCGGCGCGCTCTTCGGCGATGAGATCGAGCAGCCTTCCGATCTCAGGCCCCGGCGGCAGGCCGAGCTCGTCGCCGCGCAGCAGCGGCTCGGCGGGGTCGTTGGCGCGCGTCTCCTCGATCGCCGGTGCGAGCTCGGGCAGCCCGAGGAACGCAAGCGCGTCGGTCTCCCACGGCTCCGTCGCACGCCGGAAGCGGTGGATCGCCCGCGCCGAGTCACCGTCCGGGAGGTCGGCGCGAAGGAGCGTGCGCGCGTACCGGTCGAGATTGCGGGAGATGGGGAGCTCGCGGAGCCGCGCGCCGAACGCGCACACGAGCCGGTAGTCGGACGAGTCGACGCCCTCGAGCCGGTCGAAGAGCCGCTCGGAGCCGCCGAGCACGTCCAGCAGGCCGAGCTCCGCGAGCCGCCGGAAGCCGGCCGCCGAGAGGCGTTCCAGCTCACCGAGGATCCGCTCGCCGGCCGGCTGCCCCGCGAGCGATGCGTGCCGGCGAACGAGCGCCTCCGTCGCGTCGTCGCAGCGGAAGCCGAGCTCGTCCTCGAGCCGGACGGCGCGCAAGAGGCGCAGCGGATCGGCCTCGAAGACGCCGTCGGTGACTGCCCGAATCGTTTGCTCCGCGATGTCCGCCTGCCCGTGGAAAGGATCGGAGACGTCGCCCCCGGCGACGGGGCGCGCCATGGCATTGAGCGTGAAGTCGCGTGTCGCGAGGTCGTCCTCGATCCCGCCCGGAAGCGGTGTGAAATCCACCGTGCGCCCGTCCTCGAGCGCGATCCGCCACGCTCCGTGGCGTTCGGAGAGCGGAAAGGGCGCACCGCCGCTTGCCCGTGCGAACGCCCGCGCGGCCAGCTCGGGCTCGCGGCAGGCAACGTCGAGGTCGACGACCGGACGGCCGAGCAGCTCGTCGCGTAACGCCCCGCCGACGAGCCAGCCCTCCCCGCCCGCTAGCGCCTCACGCAGGCGGTCGGTGAGATCAGCCATCGACGAACACGCGCGTTGCACGCTCCGGTGAGGACCGGATGCCGGTCGTGATCTCGTAGTTGATCGTGCCCGCCCGGGCGGCGTGCTCCTCCGCACGGAGCCCGTCTCCAATGAGCGTGACGGGGGTACCGCGAGGCAGCTCCTCCGCCAGCTCGACGGCGAACGAGTCCATCGACACCGTGCCGACCACCCGGCGCCGCTCACCCGCGACGAGCACCTCGGTGCCTGTCAGGTCCCTGCGGAAGCCGTCCGCGTAGCCGACCGGCACGAGCCCGATCCAGGTCGGCTTCTCGGCGACGAAGCGGCGGCCGTAGCCCGTGCTGTCGCCGGCCCAGAGCCGCTTCACGAGCGCGAGCCGGCTCCGCCAGGAGAGCGCGGGCACGAGGCCGTCCTCCGCCGGGTCGGTGCCGAACGGCGAGAGCCCGTACAGCGCGATCCCGCAGCGCGCCGCAAACATGCGGGAAGCCGGCAGGCGGAGAGCGGCAGCGCTGTTCGCGATGTGCCTCTCGAGCCCGGGCATCGTCTCGGTCTCGGCGCGGAAGCGATCGAGCTGCTCGTTCGCGAAGTCGACGTCGGTGTCGGCCGTCGCGAGGTGACTCATGAGCCCGACGGCGTTCGCCGGCACGTCCGGCGGCAGGGTGGCGCCGAAGCGGCCCATGCCCGTGTCGATCTTCAGATGGAGCGGGATGCCCTCGGGAAACGGCGGCTCCCAAACAGCGAGCTCGAACTTCTGCTCGCGGACGCGCGCAAGCTCGCCGGCGCCCGCCGGGCCCATGACGAGGATCCTCGCCTCCGGGAACCACGCGCGAAGCGCCTCGCCCTCATCCACGGTCGCTACGCAGAGAACCGAAGCGCCCTCGTCCAGCGCTACGCGGGCGACCTCGACGGCCCCGTGGCCGTACGCATCGGCCTTCACGACCACCCACAGCCGAGATCCCGCCAGGACGTCCAGCAGACGCCGCACGTTGTGCCGAACGGCGCCGAGATCGATCGTAATCTCAGATCTCAAGGGCATCCGGCAGCGCATCGACGACGTCCGAGGCGACGAGGCCGCGCTCGGGCCCAAGACGAGCGGCCTCCGCGCAGGCAACAGCGCCGGCTGCCGCCGCCTGGCGCGCGTCCAGGCCCTTTGCAAGAAAGGCGGCGATCGTGCCGGTGAGGACATCGCCCGTGCCAGCCGTCGCGAGTGACGGCGGCCCGCCCACGCAGACGAGCACCCCCTGGCCGGGTGTGGCGACGAGCGTGTCCGATCCCTTGAGGAGACAGGTGCAGCCGAACAGGTCGGCCACCCGCCGAACGGCGGTGAGACGGTGCGCATCGACCCACTCCGACTCGACGCCGAGCAGGCCCGCGAGCTCGCCGGCGTGCGGTGTCAGCACCGTGGGCGCCGCCCGCTCCACGAAGGGCGCCAGCTCGAACAGCGCGTCGGCGTCGACGACTGCCGGCAGGTCTGTCTCCTCGAGCAGCCGCCGCACGAGCTCGCGGCGGCCCTCGTCCCGCCCGAGGCCCGGCCCGATCGCGAGCGCGCCCGCCTTCTCCACCGCATCGAAGACCTCCTCCAGAGGACGCTTCACGACTTCGAGGAGCCTCGCCTCCAGCACGGGGAGCGACTCGGCGGGAGCGGCGACGGCGACGTAGCCCGCATCGGCCCTGAACGCCGCCTCCGCCGCGAGGCACGCCGCGCCCGTGAGCCCCGGGGCGCCTCCAACGACGAGCACCGACGCCGAGTACTTCGTGTCGCCGGGCCGTTTGTGCGGGACGAGGGTGAGGATGTCCGTCGTCGCGAGCGCGTGCTCCGTCGCCGCAGGGTCGAGGCCGATGTCGCGCACGAGGAGCTCGCCCCCGTGGAAGCTTCCCGGCGCGACGACGTTGCCGACCTTCGGCGCGTGCAGCGCGACGGTCACGGAAGCCCGGACCGCGGCCCCGGCCACCTCACCAGTGTCCGCATCGACGCCCGAAGGCAGGTCGATCGAGAGCACCGGCGCCTCCGCAGCGTTCAGCTGCGCGATCAGCTCGGAGGCGTCTGCCCTCGGCTGGCCGTGGAACCCCGTGCCGAACAGCCCATCGAGGACGACGTCGCCCTCGAGCCCCTCGGCAGCCTCCTTGCCGGCGGCGCGCAGCGCCTCGAGCGCGATCCGGGCGTCGCCGCCGTTGGCGCCGCCCCCGCACACTGCGCCGAACGAACGCGCGTCGGGAAAGCGGCGTAGGGCCTCCTCGGCAACCGCCCGGCCGGCCCGCTCCATGAGCACGCGGACGTCGTGCCCGGCTTCGGCCTCTCTCATCTCCGCCGCCGTGTAGAGCGGTTCCAGCAACGCTAGTCCCCGGACGCGATGGCGACGGCGGCGGCCAGCTCCTTCGAGTGCGTCATCGAGAGATCGACCTCCGCCACGCCGAGGCGCGCCGCCTGCAGCTCGAGCCGCCCGAGGAGGAGCACGCTCGGCTTCGGCCGGCCGGCGATCTCGATCTCCTGCCAGGCGAAGCTCCTCGCTACGCCAAACCCGAGCGCCTTGCCCACGGCCTCCTTGCCGGCAAATCGCGCCGCGTAGTGCTGCGCCGGATTCGGGCGCGAGTCACAGTACGCCCGCTCCGCCTCCGTGAAGCAGCGCTCGGTGAACAACGGGTACTTCCCCATCGCCCGCCGCACGCGTGCGATCTCAATGAGGTCGACGCCCACGCTGGTCAAAGCGCCTTCTCCAGCCAGTCCGGCAGCTCGGCGAGGGAGTTGACGACGATGTCGGGAGCGATCCCGGAGCGCTCGAGATCGTCCGGCCGGAACTTCCCCGTGCGGACGAGCGCCGTGCGCAGGCCGTACATCTGCGCGCCCAGGATGTCGGCCTCGATGTCGGCCCCCACCATCCACGTGAGCTTCGGCTCGGCGTCGAGCGCGCCCAGGG
>JBKJWA010000058.1:0-11980 GCA_046716705.1 Gaiellaceae bacterium | reverse complement strand
GCAACCGCAACGTCGCCGTGCTGCTCGAGATCCTCCACGCGCGCGGTGTCGTCGCCGTCGCCGGCCGGCGAAACGGCCAGCGGCTCTGGGACCTCGCCGAGCGCTGGTATCCCGAGACGGAGACGGTACCGCTCCGTGAGGCGGAGCGGATCCTCGCCGAGCGCCGCTTCCGCGCGCAGGGCGTACGGCTGACGAGGAAGGGCTGGGAGGCGCATCCGAAGGCCGTGGACGCGCCCGTGCCCGATCGCGCGACGCTGCTATCGCCGTTCGACCGCCTCGTTTACGACCGCGACCGAGCGGAGGCCCTGTGGGACTTCCGCTACCGCCTGGAGATGTACGTGCCGAAGGCGAAGCGCGAGTACGGCTACTACGTCCTGCCGCTGCTCGTCGGCGACCGGCTCGTGGGTCGCGCCGAGCCGGTCTTCGACCGCAAGACGAAGACGCTCGAGCTGCTCGGCGCCTGGGGCGAGACGTCGCGGCTTGAGGAGGCCATGCGCGACCTCGGAGCATGGCTGGGCGCACAGCGCGTCTACTAGCCGCGGGCCGCTGCGAACGCTGCGTGGACGCGCTCGCCGAGCAGCGCGAGCCGCTCGACGGGCTCCCTGCTGAAGACGAAGCGGACGTGGCGGTCGCCGATCTCGCCGCCCCAGCCGCGCATCGGCGTCGCCGCCACCTTCTGCTCGAGCAGGCGGTTCGACACCTCGACGCAGTCCAGCCCGAGGGAGGCCACGTCGAGCAGGAGCGACCACGTTCCCGCGGGCCGCACGGCGGGCAGGCCGTCGAGCTGGCGCAGCGTCTCGTCGCGGCGTAGCTGACACTCGGTGTTTGCGGCGTGAAGGTGGTCGTCCCCCAAGCCGAGAGCGACGCGCGCGCCGATTTGCCCGAACCCGCTCGCCACGAGCCCGTTGTAGATCTGGACGCGCGAGACGTCATTCACGAGCTCGCCGGGCGCGACGACCCACCCGATCCGCCACCCGATCATGCGCTGCTCCAGCGACACCGCGCTCACCGTGATCGTGCGGTCGCGCATCCCCGGCATTCCGGCCGGCTGCACTGGCCCACGCCCGTCGTACAGGATCCCCTCGAACCACGCCAGATACAACAACCGCAGGTCGCGGTCGCGGCAAATGGACGCGATCGCCTCCCATTCCTCCCCACTCGCCACCCACCCGGTCGGCAGCGAGGGACTGCTGATCAAGAGGACGCGCGTGCGGTCGTTAACCGATGCGTGCAGCGCCTCCAGATCGAGCCGCCACTCGTCCTCGACCACTCGGAGAGGGACGAGCCGCGGGACGGCTCCCACCAGTCGGACGCGGTTGATGATCCCGGCATAGGTCGGGTCGGTCACGATCACCTCGTCACCCGGGTCGGTAATGCAGAAGAGCGCGTCCACGACCGCCTCGCCTTCGCCGCAGGTGATCACGATCTCGCGAGGCCCGTCGTACCGCGGCCCGCCGCGGCGCTCGATGTACGACGCAACCGCCGTCTTGAGGTCATCCCGTCCCGTGAACGGGAGCCAGCTGTTCGCCTCGTCCTCGCCGATCGCGGCGCGCGTCGCCGCCATCGCCTCCTTCGGAGGCGGGATGTCGGTGTCGAGATTCTCCATGCGAAGCACTTCAGGGTCGTCGCCGGCAGCCGCGGCCACGCGGTCGATGCTGAACCCCGGGATGTGCTCAAGCCGCCGGACGGCCATCGTCCAACCCTACAATCAGGGGCGATGGACTTCGAGACGCGCGCAATCCACGAGGGTCAGGAGCCGGACCCGGCCACCGGCTCGGTGACGGTCCCCATCTACCAGACGTCCACGTACGCGCAGGAGGAGGTCGGCGTCCACAAGGGCTACGACTACTCGCGCGTCGCGAACCCGACGCGCACGGCGCTCCAAACGTGCCTCGCCTCGCTGGAGGGCGCCGACCATGGCATCGCCTTCTCGTCCGGGCTCGGCGCGACGACGACGATCATGCACCTTGTCTCCCCCGGTGAGCGCGTCGTGTCGGTGAACGACGTCTACGGCGGCGTGTACCGGATGTTCTCGCAGGTGTACGAGCCGAAGGGCTACGCGTTCGAGTACGTGACGTCGCAAGAGATGTCCACGAATCTCGCTGAGCACCTCGACGAGCGAACGCGCCTCGTCTGGATCGAGACGCCGACAAACCCGACGCTGAACATCGTCGACATCCGGGCGGCCGCGGCAGCGGCGCACGAGGCCGGCGCGCTCGTCGTCGTCGACAACACGTTCGCGACTCCGTACCTCCAGCAGCCGCTCGAGCTCGGCGCGGACATCGTCGTCCACTCGCTGACGAAGTACCTCGGCGGCCACTCCGACCTCATCGGAGGCTTCGCCGCTACGAACGACCCGACCGTCGCCGAGCGCCTGACGTTCCTCCAGAAGTCGCTCGGCGCCGTTCCCGGCCCGTTCGACTGCTGGCTCGTCCTCCGCGGACTGAAGACGCTCGCCGTCCGCATGGAGAAGCACTGCGCGAATGCCCAGGCCGTCGTCGCGTTCCTCGAGTCGCACGACCACGTGCAGCAGGTGCTCTATCCCGGCCTGCCCGATCATCCCGGTCACGAGATCGCGGCGCGCCAGATGCGCGACTTCGGCGGCATGGTCTCGTTCCTGACCGAGACCGAGGAGGAGGCCGTGGCGCTTTGCTCGCGGACGAAGATCTGGACGCTCGCCGAGAGCCTAGGCGGTGTGGAGAGCCTCATCGAGCACCCCGCTCGGATGACGCACGCGTCGACAGCGGAGGGTCCGACCGCAGCCCCGCGCAACCTCATCCGGCTGTCGGTCGGCATCGGGTCGGCCGACGACCTCGTCGAGGATCTCCAGCGGGCACTCCTCCGCTCGCCTGCCACAGCTGCCTGAGCCATTGCGGCTCGAGCCGATCGACCTCCACCACCAGGCGACCGAGCAGGTCGTAGGCGCCTACGTCCTCGAGACGGCCGACGGGCCGGCGCTCTTCGACTGCGGTCCGACGGTCTGCATCGACAGGCTGAAGGAGAGGCTGGCCGCACACGGTCTCGAGCTGACCGACGTTCGCCACCTCCTGCTCTCGCACATCCACCTCGACCACGCAGGCGCCGCGGGCACGCTCGTGCGGGAGCACCCCGGGCTACAGGTGCACGTCTCGCCGGTCGGCGCACCGCACCTCGTCGACCCCAGCCGGCTCGACAAGAGCGCGCGGCGGCTCTACGGCGACGCCTTCGACGAGCTCTGGGGAGAGCTCGCCCCGGTGCCCAAGGAGAATGTCCACGTGGTCGGCGACAACGTCCTCGGTCTCGAGTGCTTCCCAACGCCGGGCCATGCGTCGCACCACGTCTCGTACCTCGCCGGGGACGGGACGCTCTACGCGGGCGACGCGGCCGGCGTCCGCATCGTCCCGCACCGCCACGTGCTGCCGGTGTCGCCGCCGCCCGACTTCGACTACGAGCAGTGGCAGCAGACACTCGACGAGATCGGGCGGCGCAGGCCGGAACGCCTTGCGCTCATCCACTTCGGCGTCGTCCGTGACGTCGACGAGCACCTGACGCTCATGCGAGAGGAGCTCCACCGCTGGGTGGAGCGCGTCGGGGCCGGGGCCACGGAGGGGGAGTTCGTCGAGGCGGGCCGTGCCGAGCTGGCCGCCCGGGTGCCCGAAGACCCCGATCTCTGGCAGCGCGCCGCGCCGCTCTGGCAGTCCTACCGCGGTCTCGAGCGGTACTGGACGAAGCGGCGGGAGATAGAAGCCGCGGTTAACTAGACGAGCGAGACGACTTTCTCTTCGCGCGACTCGCGGTAGTCCGCGCCCAGCGCGTCCTCGAGCTTCCGTTCGAGCTCACCCGAGGCCTCGAGCTCCTCGGTGATGTCCGCGCCGCCGATCAGCTCGCCCTTGACGAAGATCTGCGGGATCGTCGGCCAGCCAGACTGTGCCGAGAGCTCCTGGCGAATGGCGGGGTCGGGAAGGATGTCGACGGTCGTCACCGGCGCGCCCGCACGGCGCAGTGCATCGAGCGCACGCTTCGAGTTGCCGCACATGATCATCTGGGGCGTGCCCTTCATGAACAGAGCCACCGGCTCGCCTTCGATGACGTCCCGTACGCCGTCCTTGAGATCGCTCATGTCCCCTCCGTCCGTGTCGTTATCCGAAGTTCGTGAATGGTGCCATCCGCGAGCGGCTTCGCGAGCGCCGCGTAGACGAGCTTGTGCTGCTCGACGAGGGACAGTCCCTCGAACCGACCACTGACGACGGTGACATGGAAGTGGTCGCCCCCACCCGTGCGGTCGAGGACGTCGACGACGCTCGCGTCGGGAAACGACGCGCGCAGCAACGTGTCCAGCCGGTCCACGGCGAGCAGACTAGCCGGAGCGGCGACACTACACTCACGCCCTGATGGAGATGGGGGTTTCATGTTCGACGTGCGGGGCCGGTAGCCAGACCGGCCGGTTCTGCTCGAACTGCGGCGCGCAGCTCACATCGGAAGCCCCCGCACAGGCCGAGCGCCGAGTCGTCAGCGTCGTCTTCGTCGACCTCGTCGGCTTCACGGCCCGCGCCGAGCTGCTCGATCCGGAGGACGTGCAGGCGATCCTCACGCCGTACCACGCCCGGGTGCGCCGGGAGCTCGAGGCGTACGGCGGCACGGTGGAGAAGTTCATCGGCGACGCGATCGTCGCGGTGTTCGGCGCGCCGGTCGCGCACGGCGACGACCCCGAGCGCGCCGTTCGGGCGGCGCTCGCGGCCCGGGACGCAGTCTCCGAGCTGAACGCGGCCGACGCAGAGCTCGATCTCCAAATACGCGTCGCCGTGAACACCGGCGAGGCCGTGGTCACGCTCACGCCGGACCCGACGACCGGCGAGGGGATGGTCACCGGCGACGTCGTCAACACAGCGTCGCGGCTCCAGGGAGAGGCGCCGGTCAACCGCGTGCTCGTCGGGGAGGAGACGTACAGGACCACGCGATCGCAGATCGAGTACGAAGCCGTGCCGCCGGTGGTCGTGAAGGGGAAGCGCGAGCCGCTCCAGGGGTGGGTTGCGGTCGGCCCGGCCACGCAGCCCGGCGAGCGGCGGGCTGGAGACGCGCGGCTCGTAGGCAGGGACACCGAGCTCGACACGCTGTGCGGGACATGGAGCCGCGTCGTCACGGAGCGCCGGCCGCAGCTCGTGACGATCTTCGGGCCGACCGGGATCGGCAAGACCCGCCTCGCGGCCGAGTTCGTCGAGCACGTGACGTCGGAGGGTGGGCTCGCGTTGCGAGGCCGTTCGGTGCCATACGGTGTGCGGACGGCATACGGGCCCTTCGCGAACCAGGTGAAGCAGGTTGCGCGTATCTACGACTCGGACCCGCCGCCCGTGGCGTTCGAGAAACTGAGCGCGGTGATCACGGAGCTCGTCGAGGGCGACACCGTCGAGATCGTGTCGCACATCGCCCTCCTGATCGGGCTCGGGGGCGGCACCGAAGTCCCTGACAGGCAGATGCTCTTCCTCTCCGCGCGCCGCCTCGTGGAAGGGCTCGCGGCCGCACAGCCCACCGTGCTCGTGTTCGAGGACATCCACTGGGCGGACGAGAGCATGCTCGACCTGCTCGAGGTCTTTGCGTCGCGCATCCGCGACATTCCGCTGCTCCTCCTCGGCCTGGCCCGCCCGGAGCTCCTGTCGATGCGGCCTGGCTGGGGTGGCGGCCTTCCGGCGTACACCGCCCTGCAGCTCGAGCCGCTCGGCACCGAGTCAGCGCGCGAGCTCGCCGGTGAGCTGCTGGGGCGCGTGACGAATGGCGCACAGGCCGGGCTCGTCGCCGAGACGGCCGAGGGAAACCCGCTCTTCATCGAAGAGCTCGTTGCCTCGCTGGGCGAGCGAACAACCGCCGATCGCCTGCCGACGACGATCCACGGGATCATCTCAGCCAGGCTCGACGCTCTCCCGGCCGAGGAGCGTGCCCTCCTGCTCGATGCGTCCGTCGTCGGGAAGACCTTCTGGCGCGGCGCGCTCGAACAGCTTGGCTGGGAGCGTGCCCGAGCGCTCGACGCCATCGACGCGCTCGAGGGTCGTGACCTCGTCAGGCGTGAGCCGATCTCACGCATCCAGGGAGACGAGCAGCTGTCGTTCAAGCACGGTCTGATCCGCGACGTCGCGTATGCGACCCTGCCGCGCGCCGAGCGCCGCGAGCGCCACGGTCGCGTCGCACAGTTCCTCGAGGAGCGGACGGCGGAGATGGGCGCGGCGGCGGCGGCAGTCGCGGAGCACTGGCGAGAGTCGGGCGAGCCCGCTCGCGCCGTGCGCTTCCTGATGCTCGCCGCCGATCAGGCCGGCCGAGGATGGGCAAAGGAAGAGGCGGTGGCGCTGTATCGGGAGGCTGCAGCGCTCGTCCCGCCCGACGAGACCGAGCTCCGGCGGGAGATCATGCGCCGATTCGCGGTTGCGGAGATGGCGATGTTCCACATCGCCGACGCGCGGCGGCTGGAACGCGCGGCGGGAGACTAGATCGGGAAGTCCGCCGGCGTGACGTCGCCGGCGATCTCGCGAACGGAGGCGATGTGGTGCGCGCCGAGCAGCGCGGAGTGCTCGCGGACCGTCTCTTCGTCGGGCGCCTCGTAGACGCAGTACGTAGTCACCCTGCCGTCGTCGTCGACGAGCACGTGGCTGTGCTCCCAGACGATCGTGCTCGGGAAATGCTCTTGGATCGTCCGCTTCGACTTTGACCCGATGTCGGGCATCCCCTCAGCGGTGATGCTGACATCGAAGATCCGTTCGACCAGGTACTTGGGCATCGCTCCCCCTTGAACGTGACTGGAGGGGGAATCTTACAAAGCGCGCTCGATGTGAGCCGTGTACGCGGCCACGTAGTCGGCGACCATGCGCTGCGGCGAGTACCGTTCCTCCGCAAACGCGCGCAGGGCCTGCGGCTCGAGCCGGTCGGCCTCCTCGAGCGCGGCCGCCATCTCCCGGTAGTCGTCGACGATGATGCCGCTGACGCCGTGCTCGATCACCTCGGGGACCGCGCCGATGCGCGTGGCGACGACCGGTGTGCCGCACGCCATCGACTCGATCATGACCAGGCCGAACGGCTCCTCCCACTCGATCGGGAAGAGCGTCGCGCGCGCGTACTGGAGCAACTCCACCTTCTCGCCGTGCGTCACCTCGCCGAGGTACTCGATCTCGGAGGAGAGGTGCGGCCGCACGTACTCCTCGAAGTACGCGATCTCGGCCGGCTCGCGCCGCTTGCCGGCGATCTTCAGCGGCAGTCCCGCGCTGACGGCGATGTCGATCGCCCGGTGGCAGCCCTTGTCCGGGCTCATGCGGCCGACGAACAGGAGGTAGTCGCCGCGATACGGCTTCATCGGATAGAGCGAGAGGTCGAGCGCGTTCGGGCAGTTGGCGACCCAGGGCAGGTCCGGCTTCGGCGCGCGCTGGTTCATCGAGATCGAGATGAGGCCGACCTGTGGCGAGACCCGCGCGATCTGCTCGTACACGACTCCCCCGATCGCGTCCATCGGGCCGTGGACCGTGTGGAGGGTAGGTGTCCTGACCGCGCCGCCGAGCGCCGCAGCGGGCAGGCCGGAGTGGTCGTTGACGACCTCGAACTCGTCGGCGCGCTCGAAGCACGCGAGACAGTGGTGGAGCTCGACGATCGACGTCCCGATGAACTCGCTCGGCGCTGTGTCGTACACCGACACGAGCTTCGCCTTCGTATGCGAGTCGCCCGAGGCGAAGAGCGTGACGTCGTGGCCGGCGTCGACGAGCCCGTCGGCGAGCAGCCACACGATCCACTCGATTCCCCCGTAGCCCGTCGGCGGCACCGGGAACCACACCGCGCTGATCAACGCAATGTTCATTCCGGCTCGACCGTGATGTGCCCGTCGTCCACGCGGACGGTCCAGCGGCGGTCGAAACAGGGCACGCCGACGAGCCGCAGCGGTCCCACCCACGAAGGCAGCTCGACCGGCGCCTCCGTCTCCAGCGTGTGGCGGCGGCGGGACGGCTCGAGGCCGAGCAGGACGCGGAGGAGGAGGATCGGCGTGGCAGCCGCCCACGCCTGCGGCCGGGCGGCCGTCGGATACGCGATCGGAAACGGCGTCTCGGCGCGTGGCATGCCTGCGAACACCTCCGGCAGCTGGTGGTCGAGATACGCCGCCGCCTCCAGCAGCCGCTGCACGATCCTCTGGGCCTCGGGCCAGCGACGATACCGCGCGAGCCCGAGCGCGATCAGGGAGTTGTCGTGGGGCCAGACCGTGCCGTTGTGGTACGCGAGCGGGTTGTAGGCGGCGTCCGCCGACGACATCGTCCGCACGCCCCAGCCCGACCAGAGCTCCTCGCCCATCAGGCGGTCGACCACGGCATCGGCGCGCTCGGAGGGGACGATGCCGCTCCAGAGCAGGTGGCCCATGTTCGAGCACATCGAGTCGACGGGACGCTTCTCGCCGTCGAGCGCGAGCGCGTAGTACCCGCCCCGCTCCTCCAACCAGTACGCCTCGTTGAACGCCCGCCGCAGCTCCTTCGCCTCCCGGTCGAGACGGTCGCCGAGCTCACGGTCGCGCCACACCTCGCGCGCGATCTCGGCCATGCGCTGCTTCGCGTCGAAGACATAGCCCTGCACCTCGCAGGGCGCGATCGGCGGCGCGGCGATCCGGCCGTCCGCGAAGCGCTGCGAGTCGTGCGAGTCTTTCCACGACTGGTTGTCGAGCCCGCGCTCGGAGCGCTTCTCGTACTCGACGAAGCCGTCGCCGTCGCGGTCGCCATAGCGGTCGATCCACTCGAGCGCGCGCATGGCGGGCTCGCGCAGCGCCGTCACGAGGCGCGTGTCGTCGGTCCAGCGCCACACCTCGGACAGCAGCACGAGATAGAGCGGCGTCGCGTCGACCGTCCCGTAGTACCGCTTGAACCACGATTCGGAGGCCTTGCCCCGCCGCACTTCGTGCACGATCTTGCCCGGCTCGGCGTCGATGGCGGGATCGTCCTCGGTGGCCTGAAGCTCGGCCAGCTCCTCGAGAACGCTCTTCGCGAGCTCCGGGCCGAGCAGCAGCGTCTGAATCCCGGCCACGATCGAGTCGCGGCCGAAGACCGTCATGAACCACGGCATGCCTGCGGCGGGCAGGCGGCCCACGTTGGCGTGCCCGTTCTCCTTCGCGCGGATCCGCAGGGCCGCCAGGTCGGCTACCGACTGGGCCACCGAGCGCTCGAGGTCGTCCCAGTCGGCGCGCAGCTGGGGCACCCGCAGCTGCCAGGCCGTGAGCGAGTCGCGCACGTGCTGAAGCTCTTCGCCGAACCGCCGCTCGGCGGTCTCCGGGTGCACGACCTCACCGGACGGCGAGGGGACCACGTCGACCACGAGCTCCCAGCGCTCGCGCGGCTCCAGCTCGATCGCATACGACGCCCAGGCGCCCTCGACGAGGTTCGGCTGCTCGGAGAGGATCACCTGGGTCGCGGCGCTGCTCACAGGGTCCTCCAGCAGGAACTGACCAGCTTCGGCGTCGAACGTCGGCTCGGCCAGTGGCGGCAGCGGCGGCGCGTTGAGCGGATCGCCGAACGAGAAGTCATAGGACTTCACGGTGAAGATGTCCGCGAAGTCCGAGCCGATCTCGAGCGCGAGCTGGAACGAGACGGGCTCGACGCCCTGGTTCACGATCGCGATCCGGTCCTGCATCGCATCGCCGATGAAGCGCGAGCGGGCGATCGAGAGCGTGTCCTGCGGCAGCGTCTCCGTCGGTGGATTGCGGAGGAAGAAGGCTGCCGAGTAGTACTCCACCTTGTCGGACGTGAGCAAGAGCGGCTGGCGTCCCTCGATCGTGACCCGGAAGACGGAGAGGTAGCGCGTGTCGTCGGCGAAGAAGCCGCCCGTCTCGTCCCCGAGATCGCCACGCTCGTCGCAGATGCAGAACGTCGTGCCCTCGAGAATCGTCAGCGTCACGGGCGGGAGGCTACACCTGTGATACGACACGACGCATGGCCGAGGACGCCAAGCGGCACGTTCTGCGCGCGACGTTCGACCAAGGCGCCGACGGCTACGACACTGCACGCCCCGTCGCGTCGCCGGAGGTCTTCGACGACCTCGTCGAGCTGGCTCGGCTGGCGCCGGGATCGCGCGTGCTCGAGATCGGTTGCGGCACGGGTCAGGCGACGTTGCCGCTGGCCGAGCGCGGGTTCTCGATCCTCGCCGTCGAGCTCGGCGCCAACCTCGCCGACGTGGCGCGGCGGAAGCTCGTGGACTTCCCGCAGGTCGAGGTCGTCACGTCGTCGTTCGAGGAGTGGGATCCCGGGGACGAGCGCTTCGACGCCGTCGTCTCGTTCAACGCCTTCCACTGGATCGACCCTGAGATCCGCTTCGCAAAGCCTGCGCACGTGCTGCGGCCCCACGGATCCCTCTGCGTGTTCGGCTCGGGCTTCGTCGTCCATGACAGCGCGGATCCGACGTGGCTCGACGTCGTCGAGAACTACGAAGCGGTCACTGTCGGCTTCGAGCCGCGGCGCCTCGACGACATACGCGACCGGTCACACGCGTTCACGGAGGACGGGCACTTCGGCACCGTCACCCGGAAGACGTACGTCCGTCACCTCACGTACAGCGCTGACCACTACGTCGCACTGCTCGAGACGACATCGATGTATCGGGCACTCGAGGACGACGTACGCGAGGAGCTGTTCGAGCGCATCAGGCGCCGAATCCAGGAAAGCGGCGGCTCGGTCCGACCCACTCGCCACGACGTGCTCTACGTTGCTACAGCTTCCTGAGCTCGACGCTGGCCGTCCTGCCGAGCCCCGCGTGATCGACCTGGAGCGTCGTGTGCTCGAGCTCGAAGCGCTCGCGGAGGACGGCCTCGATGCGGCGGCGAATGGCGTGGCAGTCGGCGCCAGGGTCGACGAGCACGTGCGCGGAGAGGGCCGGAAAGCCGGACGTGATCGTCCAGACGTGGAGATCGTGCACCTGGACGACGCTTGGCACGCCGAGGATCGCGCGGCCGACGTCCTCTGCGGTCATGCCGCGAGGTGTCGTCTCGAGGAGGATGCTCACCGACTCGCCCAGCAGCCGCCACGCGCTGGCGAGCACGAGCACGCC
Source organism: Gaiellaceae bacterium (assembly GCA_046716705.1). Taxonomy (GTDB): domain Bacteria; phylum Actinomycetota; class Thermoleophilia; order Gaiellales; family Gaiellaceae; genus PALSA-612. Next base: position 955 of record JBKJWA010000058.1, on the reverse strand, counting down.
TATGAGCAGCGCGGCAAGCGGGTCGGCCAGCTTCCAGCCCGTCGTAAGGATGACGGCGCCGGCGACGATCACGCCGACGGAGCCCCAGAGGTCGGCGAGCACGTGCAGCAGCGCCCCGCGCACGTTCAGGCTGTGGCTTCCCGCCCGGTGCAGCACCGCCGCCGCGGCGAGGTTCACCGCGAGGCCGATCGCGCCGACAACGAGGACCCAGCCGCCAGCCACCTCCGGCGGGTCGGAGAGGCGCCGCGCAGCCTCCACGAAGATCCAGATCGCGACGACGACGAGCAGGACGCCGTTCGCGAGCGCGGCGAGGATCTCCGCCCGGCGATAACCGAAGCTCCGCTGCGGCGTCGCCGGCCGCCCGGCGAGCCAGGCCGCGAACAGCGCGAGCGCGAGCGAGGCCGCGTCGGAAAGCATGTGGCCGGCGTCGGCGAGAACGGCGAGCGAGTCGGCTACCAGGCCGACGACGATCTCGACGACCATGAAGGCCGCAACGAGCCCGAACGCGGCCGCGAGCACGCGCCGGTCGGCGCGCAGCCTCGAATGCTCGTGTGAATGCACGCCCCGAGGCTAGCGCGTCAACTCTGCGGCCCGGAAGACGTCAGATAGAGGAAGCGGCCGTAGTCGCGTGCCGCGAGTGTCGCTCGAGCCGATGCCCTGCGCTCACCCGCCCGGGCTGGCTCGAGCGGCACGTGTCGTCCCTTGCCCGCTTCGCTTTCCGCTCGGGGATGGCTGCCTTGCGGCTACCGTCCACCCTCAGCCCTGGTGTGCCGCTCCCGCACAGGTCGAGAGCGGCGGCAGGACTGGATGGGCGGTGACGGGGTCGAACCGCCGACCTCCTGCTTGTAAGGCAGGCGCTCTCCCAGCTGAGCTAACCGCCCCTCTAGGTGTGAGGGTAGCGCGACCCCTCGTCGAGGGCGCTCAGTCGTCGCTGGCGCGGAAGTCCGGCGACTGG
>JBKJWA010000057.1:0-3939 GCA_046716705.1 Gaiellaceae bacterium | reverse complement strand
GCTACTTCCTCTGGCTCGAGCTTCCGGCCGGCGTCCGCGCTGGCGATGCGCTCGCAGCCGGCGAGGAGGCGGGCGTGACGTTCGTGGCCGGCGGGGACTTCTTCCTCGACCCCGAAGAAGGAGCCGGCGCGGCGCGGCTCGCGTTCAGCTTCGCTTCGCCGGAGGAGATCGGCGAAGGCGTCGCGCGGCTCGCGGGCGTGCTCGCGGGCGCGACCGCTTAGGCCGCCGCGACCTTCAGCTGGGCGCGAACGACGTCGGCGAGAGGACGGGGTGCGAGCGGCCGCGGTCGCGCCCGCGCGAGCTCGCCGCTCGTGTAGTGGCGGAACGTGGGGCACGGCTCGTCGAGCCTGAGTGCGCAAAGCGCCGCTCGCCGAAAATAGCAATCTTCACAACATGATCTAGTCGAGTGGTCGTTCATCTCCCCTGTTCTACCGCCTCGTCGCTCCGGGACAACGTCCGATACTAGGGGCCTCGGCTCAGGATGCAAGAGGCGCGCGCGACGGACTTCCCGCTATTTCCGGCGTATTCATTCCGGGCTACGACGACGCGGCGGGCAGCCTCCCGAGTGCCTGGACGGCCTGCTCGACAGACCGCACCGGCATGATTCTGAGCCCGTCTGCATGTGCTCTCGCCTCGGCGGCGTTCTCGGCAGGTACGAGGAAGACGTCGACGTCCGCGGCTCGCGCGCCGATCGTCTTCTGCTTGATCCCGCCGACCTTGTGCACCGAGCCGTCGAGTGACAGCTCGCCCGTCGCGGCGACCCTCCGGCCACCGTCGACGTCGCGGCCGAGCTTCTCCATGACGTCGAGCGCGAATGCGAGCCCGGCGGACGGCCCGCCGATGTTTCCCGCGTCGATCGAAACGTCGAGCGGGAGGCGGATGTCGGCGGCCGGCTCGACGAGTACGCCGATGACCGAGCGCTCCTCGTCGGCCGGGTTCGCCACCGTCGTCAGGCGGACATGCCGGCGCCGCTCCGAGCTGCGCACCGTGAGCGTGAGCGTCGTGCCGGGTGGCCGGTCGCCGATGAGCCGCTGGAGATCGAGCGTTGAGCGAACGCGTTTGCCGTCCACGGCGACGATCACCTCTCCGGGCACGACCTTGCCCGATGCAGGGAGATCGCGGTACACGCTCGCGATGAACGCGCCGTTCTCGCGGACTGTGACCTCATAGCCCAGCTCCTCGAGCGCGACGGCCGCGGCGATCTCCTGCGAGCGGGCCATCTGTCCGAGGTCGGCCTGCCGCCGGACGGATTCTGCAATCCCGTGCGGGTTTACGCGATCTTCGGGCACGAGTGTCGCCCCGCTGCGGATGCTGGGGAAGATGCTCTCCAGCAGCGTCGCTCGTCGCTGGAGGAGGTCGACGAAGTAGATCCCGTCCTTGCCGCCTCCGCGCTTCGGCTTCTCCACGGTGACGAGCGGCGCCACCGGATGCGCCTCGTCCGGCAGCAGGAGGTAGTCGCCGGATGGCGCGAGCCAGAGCACGCCGAGCGTGACGACGGCGAGCAGGCCGCCCGCGAAGAGCAGCTTTCCGGAGCTGAAGAGGCGGCGCACTAGAGGAGGGAGCGGACGAGCCCGCCGTCGACGGCGATCGTTGCGCCCGAGACATAGGCGCCGCGCTCCGAGCAGAGGAACGCGACGAGATCGCCGATCTCGCGCGGCGTACCAAGCCGTCGCAGCGGGATCGTGGCCAGGTCTGCCTCGGTCGGGCCGTCTGGATAGACCTCGCGGATGCGATCGGTGTCGATCCGTCCTGGCGCGATGCAGTTGACGGTGATGCCCTTGGGCCCGAGCTCGCGCGCGAGCGTCTTCGACCACCCGACGACGCCGGGCCGGACGGCGTTCGAGAGCGCGAGGTTGTCGATCGGCTCCTTCACGGAGCTCGACGTGATCGTCACGATCCGGCCGTGATCCGACCGCTCGAGGTGCGGGAGGCAGAGCGCGGTCAGCCGGACGGCCGAGACCAGCAGCAGCTGTACCGCGGCCTCGATGGCCTCCTCGTCGATGGCGACGGCGGGCGTTCGCGGCGGCCCGCCGGAGTTGTGGACGACTGCGTCGATGCCGCCGAAGGCCTCGATCGTCTGCTCGACAAGCCGCTCGACATCGCCGGGCACTGTGACGTCGCCGCGGACGGCAAGCGCGCCCAGACGGTCGGCCTCGCGCTCGAGCACGTCCCGGCGCCGGGCGAACATCGCGACGTTCGCGCCTTCCTCGGCCAGCGCTTCGGCGATGCCGAGCCCGATGCCGGCGGACGCGCCGCAGACGATCGCCGTCCGTCCCTTGAGCCCGAGATCCACGGCTGCGGAGAGTAGCTGGCCCGTGTGGAGGTGCCGTTACTTATGCGTTAGTACTTCGACGACCTCACGGACGGCCGTGGCCGACGCCTTGACCGCCTTCTTCTCTTCGGCCGAGAGCCGGAGCTTCACGATCTCCTCGATCCCGGCTGCGCCGAGCTTCACGGGGACGCCCATGTAAAGCCCCTTGATCCCGTACTCGCCCTCGAGCAGCGCGGTGCAGGGGAGGATGCGTTTCTCGTCGAGCATGATCGCGTCCACCATCTGCGCCGCGGCCGCCCCGGGCGCGTACCACGCGGACGTGCCGAGGAGGTTGACGATCTCGCCGCCGCCGACGCGCGTCCGTTGCACCAGCTTCGCGATCCGCGCCTTCGAGGCGAGCTCCGTCAGCGGAACACCGCCGACGGTCGTCGCGGAGACGACGGGCACCATCTGGTCGCCGTGGCCGCCGAGCACCATCGTCTGCACGTCCTTGATCGACGCACCCGTCTCCCACGCGATGAAGGCGCGGAAGCGCGCGGTGTCGAGGATGCCGGCCATGCCGAACACGCGCTCGCGCGGAAGCTTCGAGGCCGCCTTGGCAACGTGGCACATCGCGTCGAGCGGGTTCGAGACGACGACGACGATCGCCTGCGGCGAGCGCTTGACCGCTTCCTTCGTGACGGCGCCGACGATCGCCTCGTTCGTCGTCACGAGGTCGTCGCGGCTCATGCCCGGCGCGCGCGGCTTCCCCGCCGTGACGACGATGACGTCCGAGCCGGCCGTCTCCTCGTAGCTGTTCGTGCCGGTGATGTTCGGCTCATACGAGAGCACGGCCGCGGCCTGGTTCATGTCGAGCGCCTTCCCCTGCGGAAAGTTCTGGATGATGTCGACGAGCACGACGTCGGCGTAGTCGCGGCGGGCGACCTCCTGGGCGCATGTGGCGCCGACGTTGCCCGCCCCGATGACGGTGACCTTTCTTCTCATGTGACGAGGGCTCCTTGCTCGAGCTTCTGGATGATGGCGTCGGCGACCTCGCTCGTCCCGACGGCCGTCGGGTCGTCGCGGGCCGGCTTCATGTCGTACGTGAGGCTCTTGCCCTCGGCGATCACCGCCGCCACCGCGGTCTCCAGGCGCGCGGCGGCCCCGGGCTCGCCGAGATGCTCGAGCATGAGCTTGCCGGACAGGATCATCGCGATCGGGTTGACCTTGTTCTGGCCGCGGTACTTCGGCGCCGATCCGTGCGTGGCCTCGAAGACGGCGGTGTCGGCGCCGATGTTCGCGCCCGGTGCGACGCCGAGGCCTCCGACGAGGCCGGCGGCGAGATCCGAGACGATGTCCCCGTAGAGGTTCGGCAGTACGAGCACGTCGTACTCCTCCGGCCGCTGCACGAGGCCCATGCAAATGGCGTCGACGAGGTTCTCCCGCGGCTCAAGGTCCGGGTACTCGGCGGCGACGTGCCGGAAGACCTCGAGAAACAACCCGTCCGTGTGCTTCATGATGTTCGCCTTCATCACGCAGTGGACGGCGCGGCGGCCCTGCGCGCGCGCGTACTCGAACGCGAAGCGAATGATCCGCTCGGAAGCCTCGGGGCTCAGAGTCTTGATCGAGATGCCGGACTTTGCGTTGGGCTGCTTCGGCTGCAGCCGCCCGAGCGTCGCGATCAGCTC
>JBKJWA010000056.1:0-3157 GCA_046716705.1 Gaiellaceae bacterium | reverse complement strand
CACGAGCGCGTCGAAGGCGCTGTTGAGGGCGGGATACGGCATCGGCCCGACGTGCTCCGCGACGATCGGCGCGACGTCCATGAGCGGCTTCAGCGCCGCCTCACCCTGCTCCACGGGACCCGCCCAGCACGCGACGAACGCGAGGAAGGGCTCGCCCACCCGATCCTCGGGAACGAACGGCAGAGGCGGCGCGATCTGCCAGGCGGGGAAGCCTCCGAGCTCCTCGGGCGCATCCGCGATGTACTCGCGGTAGAACCGCAGCACGGTCGGAGCGTCCTCGATCTCGAAGAACATCGGGCCTCCGTAGATCGTGTCCACGGGATGGAGCTGGAACTCCAGCGCGGTGGCGACGCCGAAGTTCCCACCGCCGCCCCGCAGCGCCCAGAAGAGATCCTCGTTCTCCCCATCGCTGGCCGTGAGCGTCCGGCCGTCGGCGGTTACGACCTCTGCCGACACGAGGTTGTCGCAGGAGAGGCCGAAACCGCGTGCCAGGTAGCCGATGCCGCCGCCGAGAGTGAGCCCGCCGACACCGGTCGTCGAGATGATTCCCCCCGTCGTCACGAGCCCGTACACGTGAGTTGCGTCGTTGAAGTCGCCCCAGGTAGCGCCGCCTTCCGCGCGAGCCGTTTGCCGCTCGGGGTCGACGACGACGGCGCGCATCCCGGACAGGTCGACGACCACTGCGTCGTCGGCCGTGCCGAAGCCGGGCACGCTGTGGCCTCCTCCTCGCACCGCGACCGCGAGGTCGTTCGTCCGCGCGTAGTTGACCGCTGCAACGACGTCGTCGGTGGACGTGCAGCGCACGACGACGCTCGGCCGCCGGTCGATCATCGCGTTGTAGACCTTCCGTGCGTCGTCGTAGCCGTCGTCGCCAGGTGTGAAAACTTCTCCTGTGAGGCTGTCGATCGTCTGAGCGCCCATTCGAAGACTCCTCTCGCGTCGGTGTCCGGGCCTAGCCTAAGCGACTCCGGCGGCCGCGTACAGGAACGCACACGTCGGTCCGGTGAAGCCAGTCCCCGCCTTGCGTTCAACAGGGGGTCGGGCCGATTCCTGGGCGCGAGCGCCCGCTCGATCACACCGCCGGCACTACGCCCGTTCCAGAGCTCCGACTGCTCGTCGGTGTCCCACGTCCGCAGAAGCCAGCCATCGAAGCCCCACGCGCAGGACTCGAGCTGCCAGTTCTGGAGGTCGGGCCGCCGCCTCTCGGCTGTGCGATAGGCGCGCCGCGATGCGCCGTACTCGCCCAGACTGACCCGGGGCTTCAAGCGACGTCCCGCACGGTAGGCGCTACGTGAGTGGGCCCGCCTGGACTCGAACCAGGGACCGACGGATTATGAGTTGACGGCCGGAGTCTCGGTCTGCTCGGCGAGTCTGGGAATTCGCCGCTACCCAGCCGAAAGTAGGGCTGAGGTACGACCGGAGGTCTCGTGGCATCTCGGCCGGTCTCGTTGACATTCTGTTGCCACCTCTCCCGGTCTCTCTACCCAGACGATCGGGCACCCTGAAAATGGACAGCACCCCTGCGCCGACCATGATGGCGTCGAATCGGGCATAGCGAGATGGGAGAGACGGTCGTAGACTCTCAGTCGCCACGTCCAAGGAGGAAGTCATGGCCACCGCAGCGGATCTGCTGACCGGGTTGGAGGACTTCACAGGTGAGCTCCTCCAGCCAGGCGAGGAGGGCTACGAACAAGCACGCCTCGTGCACAACGGCCTGGTCGACAAGCGGCCCGCGCTCGTTGCGCGTTGCCGTGGCGTCGCCGACGTCGTCGCCGCACTGAATGTCGCGAGAGACGTTGGGCTCGAGCTCTCCGTGCGCGGAGGCGGTCACAGCGTTGCGGGGAGAGCAGTGACGGATGGCGGGCTGGTGATCGACCTGTCGCTGATGAAGGGCATTCACGTCGATCCAGCGAGCCGGACGGTGCGGGCGCAAGGCGGTGTGACCTGGGGCGAACTGAATCGCGAGACGCAACTGCACGGCCTCGCCGTGACGGGCGGCGTGATCTCGACGACTGGCATCGCCGGGCTTACGCTGGGCGGCGGCATCGGCTGGTTGTTGCCGAAGTACGGCCTGGCAACGGACAATCTGCGCTCCGCGCAGGTGGTCACCGCCGACGGCCGCGTCCTGACCGCTAGCGAAGACGAGAATCCTGACCTCTTTTGGGGCCTCCGCGGCGGCGGCGGCAACTTCGGCGTCGTGACCTCGTTCGAATACCGGCTCCACGAGGTCGGGCCGACGATCACGGGAGGGCTTGTCATCCACCCCTTCGAGGCTGCAGTCGACGTGTGGCGCTTCTATCGTGACTTCACCGGCAGTGACATTCCCGCGGAGCTGATGATGGTGGCTGGCCTCGTTCACGCGCCGGACGGTTCGGGAACGAAAGTCGCCGCCTTGGCGGTCTGCCATTGCGGCCGCCCTGAGCAGGCCAGGAAAGATCTCGCCCCGGTGCTTGCATTCGGCACTCCTCTCCAGGTGGAGGTCGGACCGCTGCCGTATGTCCAGCTGAACGCCCTCCTCGACGGCGGCTTCCCAGAGGGGGCGCTCAACTACTGGAAGTCGAGCTTCTTGAAGGAGCTCTCAGACGAGGCGATCGACGTCCTCGTCAGCTCCTTCACGACGACACCCTCGTCGTTCACGCACATCTTCACCGAGCATTTCCACGGCGCGGTCTCACGCGTGCCCGTCGACGCGACGCCGATTCCGCATCGGGAAGACGGCTACAACCTAGGGCTCTTCTCCGTCTGGTTCGACGCCACCGAGACCGACGAGAACATTGCCTGGACGAAGGAGACGTTCGCCGCCTTGCAGCCCTACCTGGCCACGCGGAGGTACGTGAACTACCTGGACGTGGACGACAGCGGAGAAGATGCGACGCGCGCCGCATACGGCCCGAACTACGAGCGGCTGGTTCAGGTGAAGACGAAGTACGACCCGCACAACCTATTCCGGCTCAACGCGAACATCCCGCCGGCTTCCCAAACCTAGGCGGCGAGCACGGAGCTCGCAAAGAGCGCGAAGTGGCCGCTCACGAGGCTCGAAGTGGGCCCGCCTGGACTCGAACCAGGGACCGACGGATTATGAGTCCGCTGCTCTAACCAGCTGAGCTACGGGCCCGATGTACGCAGGGTAACCGAGTCCGCGCGCGAGCCGTTAACC
>JBKJWA010000055.1:0-15457 GCA_046716705.1 Gaiellaceae bacterium | reverse complement strand
GCTTTCCACCGGCATACCCTTCCTTGTTCTCCTGCCGTGCGCGTGCGATGGCCAGGGCGTCGGGCGGGACATCCTCGGTGATCACCGAACCGGCCGCGACCCACGCATTATCTCCGATCGTGACGGGGGCAAGAAAGGAATTGTCGACACCGGTCCTGACGTTGCGGCCGATCGTCGTCCGCTGCTTGCCGTCGCCGACCTCCGGCCGGTAGTTCGCGGTGATGTTGCCGGCTGCGATGTTCGTGTCCTCGCCGATGTCGGCGTCGCCGACGTACGAGAGGTGCGGGATCTTCGCCCGCGCGCCGATCCGCGAGTTCTTCACCTCGACGAACGTCCCGATCTTCGCCTCCTCGTCGGCCTCCGTGCCCGGGCGGACGTACGCGAAGGGGCCGATCTCGACGCCGCGGGCGATTCGCACATCCCCGCGGATGACGGTGAACGGATGGATGGTGACGTCAGGCTCGATCTCCACGCCGGCCTCGATCCAGGTCGACGCCGGGTCGACGATGGTGACGCCTCCGAGCATGTGCCGCTCGTTGATGCGGTCCCGGAGCTCCGCCGCGGCGATCGCCAGCTCGGCGCGGGTATTGATGCCGAGCGCAGCGCGCTCGTCGGGGCAGGTCCACGCAGCGGCCCGGCCACCCGCGTCCACGATGTGCCTCACGCAGTCGGTGAGGTAGAGCTCGCCCTGCGCGTTGTGCGCCTCGAGCCTCTCCAACGCCTGCCAAAGATGCTCGGCATCGAAGACGTAGATCGACGAGTTCAGCTCGCGGATCCGGCGTTGCTCGGGGGATGCGTCGCTGTCCTCGACGACCTCCTGCACCGACCCGTCAGCCCCCCGCACGATCCGCCCGTAAGGGAGGTCGTCACCGTGGAAGGTGAGGATCGTGACGGCGGCTTGCTGCTTCGCGTGCTGCTCGACAAGGCCGCCCAGGTGCTCAGACGTGAGCAGCGGCGCCGCAGCATCGAGCACGAGAACGTTGCCGTCGAAATCGCCCAGCGACGCCTTCGCCGTCGCGACGGCATCGCCGGTGCCCTGGGGCGTCTCTTGCACGACAACCTCGACGTCGTCATACGCGGCGCGCGTTTCCGGCGACGCAACCACGACCAGCGGCGACACGCCGATCGCCCGGGCAGCATCGAGCACCCAGTCGACGACGCGGAGACCGACGAGAGGGTGGAGATGCTTCGGTGTCGCGGAGCGCATGCGTGTGCCGAGGCCGGCGGCCATCACGATCGCGGAGAGGCGGCGGGTATCGGTCATCGCGAAGGCTGGGGCGCCAGGATTCGAACCTGGGGTCGCGGGACCAAAACCCGCTGCCTTACCACTTGGCTACGCCCCACCGCCGGCCCATTCTCGCACGGCTCCTACTTCGCAGAGCGCGCCGACTGGTCCGGACGATCGTGGTAGAGAAGGTAGGCGGCGACGGCGCCGAAGATCCCGGCGATGAGGAGCGCAGCCCAGGGGATGATCCAGGCGACGGCCGCAGCGACAACCGCGAGTGCCTGCGACATCGCGAGGATCCACGAGATCTCACGACCGAGCTCCGAATCGAGCGAGCGCCCGGCGAGCAGCCAGAAGAGGACGACGGGGATGGCGATCACGATCACCGTGACGCGGGAGAAGTCCTCCTCGAGCGCGACGAAGAGCCCCTCGGCGACCGCGATCCCCAGCGCGACCTTGAGCCGGTTCTCCCTGAGCCAACTCTGGCGCGGCGGCGCTTGAGCGATCGGCGGCGCAGGCGCGGGCGGTAGCGCCTCGGGTGCCTGCCCTTCGGCCATCGATCAACCGTACCACGCTGGAAATACGACCCATGCAGCACCCCGGTCGGCGAGCGTTTCGGCCGCCTTGCGCGCGACAGCCTCGCTCTCGAACAGGCCGTAAAGCGCCGGCCCGGCACCGCTGACGTCCGCACGCACCGCGCCGAGTCGCTCGACCTCGGGCGCCAGCGGCGATTGCAGGAGATCGTTCCGGGGCCAGGCGGCGATGTCCGTCAGCGACGTGATATCGCCCAGCCGTCCGATGAGCTCATCGCGCCGCTCCGCGAAGCAGAGCTCGCCGTTCCGGTCGTCAAAGGCGTCGTAAACCGACTTCGTGGAGTGCTTCGCCGCGCCGTGCGGCAGCAGCACGAGCACCGTGTAGTCGCGTGGAAGCTCGAGAGCTGTTAGCTCGGTCCCGTCGCCTTCGCCGAGTTGTGGCCCGGAGGTCAGGAAGAGGGGCACGTCGGCGCCCAGAGCGGCGGCGAGCTCGTGTAGTCGCCTAGCGTCGAGCGGCTCCGCGAGCGTTGCGTTCGCCAGCCGCAGCGCCGCCGCGGCGTCGGAGCTCCCGCCACCGAGGCCCGCGCCCACGGGAATCCGCTTCTCGATGCCGACTCTCCACCGCGGCTCGACCCCGGCCGCGTCGGCGAGGGATTTCAGGGCGAGCGTCACCAGCGTGTCTGCGGGAAAGCCGTCGACCTCCAAGCCGTCGGCCGGCTCGATCGCGAGCGTGTCCTCGAGCGCTATGCGCTCGTACACCGAGACGATCTCGTGCTTGCCGTCCTCTCTCCGCGGACCGACGACGAGCGCGAGGTTGATCTTCGCCGGAGCGGCGATCGTCGCCTTCACAGGAGCTCCGCGAGCCTCGCGAACTCCTTCGGGCCGAGGCTCTCGGCGCGCGCCGTCGCCTCGTGGCCGAGCGCGGCGAGCGCGGCCGTAGCCTCGTCCCGGCCGGCAAGCCCCGAAAGCGCGAGCGAGTTGGGCAGCGTCTTTCGCCGGTGCGCGAAGGCGGCCCGCACGACCTCCTTGACTCGGTCGTAGTGGGGCAGTGTCGGCGCACGCGTGAATGCGACGAGCATCGAGTCCACCCGGGGGCGTGGCCGAAACACCGTTCGCGAGACAGCGTGAGCGCCGGTTCGGATGGCTGCGAGCTGGACGAGCACCGAGACGGCGCCGTACGCCTTCGTGGCCGGCTTGGCGAAGAACCGCTCGCCGACCTCCTTCTGCACCATCACGCACCACAGGTGAACCTCTGGCAGCCTTTCGAGGCTGTCGACGACAACCGTCGCGGCGATGTTGTATGGCAGGTTGGCGACGAGCTTCGAGGCCGCCGGCCGGAGCTTCGACGCGTCGAGCTTCGTGGCGTCGCCGAAGACGAGGGTCACGTTCGAGCGGTCTCCGAGCGCCGCGCGAAGGGTGGGCTCCAGAGACTCGTCGACCTCGACGGCGTGGACGTGCCGGACGCGGTCAGCGAGGAACGTCGTCAGCCCACCAAGGCCGGCTCCGATCTCGAGGACGACGTCCGTCTCGTCGAGCTTCGCCAGCCGTCCGACCACCCGCAGGATGTTGGGATCGACGAGAAAGTGCTGGCCGAGGGCACGCTTGGGTGAGACCTCGGCGTTCATCCGATCGCGAACACGCGGTTCGCGTTCCCGTCGATCGCGGCGGCGAGCTCCTCGGCCGTCACGCTCCGCGCCGCTGCGAGCGCTTCCATCGTGTCGACGAGGAACGCGGGCTCGTTCGGCCGGCCCCGCCGCCGTTGTGGGGCGAGGAACGGGCTGTCTGTCTCGGCGAGGATGCGGTCGGCTGGGACTTGCCGCACCGCCTCGCGCAGCTCGGCTGCCTTGGGATACGTGGCGTTGCCCGCGAACGAGATGTAGTAGCCGCGCTCGACGGCGACATCGAGCAGCTCTGGCTCTGAGAAGCAGTGGAGGATCACGTCGCCGCCGAAGCCGCCGAGCACGTCCGACGTCTCGCGAGTTGCCGCGCGCGAGTGGACGACGACAGGCAGCCCCAGCTCCTGCGCGAGCCCGAGGTGCGCCTCGAAGAGCTGCTGTTGCGCACGCCGCGGTGCGTAGTCGCGGTAGTAATCGAGGCCCGTCTCGCCCACGGCCACCGCCCGCTCGTGCGTGAGCAACGCGCGAAGCTCGTCGAGCCGCCGCGCGTCGGGCGATCCGGCGTCGTGCGGATGGATGCCGAGCGCGGCGTACACGCCTGGCTCCTGCCCGGCGAGATCGAGCGCGGCCTTGCACGACTCGACGCCCGTGCCCACGGTGACGACACGGGTGACCCCGGCAGCACGCGCGCGCTCGAGCACTGCTGGGGCGGCGTCGGCACAGACGTCGAGATGCGCGTGGGTGTCGATCACACGCCTGCGGCGCGTTCGACACGCGGAAAGAGCGGCGGCGCCGGCTCGATGCCGCGCGCGTGCTCAAGCCGGCCGGAATGCACGCGCTCCCAGGCGACCTTCTCGCTCTGGCCGAGCGCCTGGAGGATCGCAACCGACGCCACCGGCAGATACCCGTGGAGCGCGACCGCCAGTGCCCGGACGCCGTCGGCGAGGTCGTAGAGCACCCTGTCCAGCTCCTCTGCCTTGCCTACGTCCTTGGCGAGCTCCCACGGCTTCGTGCGCTCGACGAAACGGTTGAGCTCGCGAACGACGTCCCAGGTCGACTCGAGCACACCCGTGATGTCCCATGCGTCGAGGCGCGCGGGGATCTCGCCGTGAAGGGCATCGAGCTTCGCGGCAACCTCGGGACTGCCGGGCCCGGACGGCAGCTCGCCGTCCCGGTAGCGGGCGATCATCGCGGTCGTTCGCGACACGAGGTTGCCGAGCTCGTTCGCGAGCTCCCGCTCATAGCGCTCGTGAAGGCTGTCCTCCGATGCGCTGCCGTCGCGCCCGAAGGTCGCCGCGCGAGTGGCCCAGTACCGGACCGCATCGACGCCGTAGATCTCGGCCAGCGGGACGGGGTCAATGACGTTCCCCAGAGACTTCGACATCTTCTGCTCCCCCATGAGCAGATGCCCGTGAGCGAAGAGCTGCTGAGGCACGTCATAACCGGCTGACAGGAGCATCGCCGGCCAGAACACGCAGTGAAAGCGGAGGATGCCTTTCCCAAGCATGTGCCGAGCGACTGGCCAGTACACGGGGACGAGGTCCTCGCCCGGACGCGCGTACGTGAGCGCGCTCAGGTAGTTGACGAGCGCGTCGGCCCAGACGTAGGCGACCTGGCTCTCGTCCCACGGCAGCGGGATGCCCCAGGGCTGGCCCGCGCGGCTGATGGAGAAGTCCTGCAAGCCGCCGGCGATGAAGCTCCGTGCCTCGTTGTAGCGGAAGTCCGGCAGCACGAAGTCGGGCCGGTCGTCATAGAGCGCGAGCAGCCGCTCCTGATAGGCGGACAGCCGAAAGAAGTAGTTCTGCTCTTCGATGTACTCGACACGGTCACCGTGCTCGGGACATTCGCCGTCGACCAGCTGGTCCTCGGACTTGAACTCCTCGCAGCCAACGCAATAGAGGCCGGCATACACGTCTTCGTAGACGTCGCCGTTGTCGTAGATGCGCTGGAGGAAGTCACGGACGAACGTCTTGTGACCGTCATCGGACGTTCGGATGTAGAAGTCGGGCTCGGCCCCGACTGCCCCCGGCAACGCGCGCCAGACCTCTCCGATGCGGTCCACGTACTCCTGCGCCTCGAGACCCTCCTCCTGAGCAACCCGGTAGACCTTCGTCGCATGCTCGTCGACGCCCGTGAGCAAGAACGCGTCGTCGCCGCGCTGGCGGTGATGCCGGACGAGAATGTCGGCGGCGATCGTCGTATACGCGTGCCCGAGGTGCGGGGTCGAGTTCACGTAGTAGATCGGTGTCGTCAGGTAGTAACGCATTCGCCATGAGTTTAGGCGCCGCCCGCCGTCGTCCATGCCGGATCGCTGCGGCGAGACCGAGCAGGGCCGACAGAGCGAGGAGCGCGCCGGCGAGCCACGGAAAGCCGCGGCCAGTGTCGCCGGCGGACGATGGCTCAGCAGTCCGCGAAGCGTGGACTGAAGGCGCGACTGCGATCACCGTGTCTCGCGGATTGCGCCCTGCCATCTCGGTGGGCAGGACAGCCTCGTGCGCAGCGGCAAGTTCGGCGATAGGCCCCACGTCCAGTCGGGCGGGCGCAGAGCTCGACGGCCGCTCGGACAACGCGCCTGGCACGACGCCGAGGACCGCCGTCGGAGCGTTCGCTGCTCCCGTGCGGAATGCGGGTTGCCAAGACGACTTCGACGGGACGGAGCGTGCCTCGGGCGCCGTCGGCAGAGAGGCTGGCGGCTGCTCCGGCAATGCGGCGACCGGAATCCGGGCCGCGGGCGACGCAACTTCGGCAACCGGAGCAGTGGATACCTCGACGGGCTGCCGCGTCTCCGACGGCGGCGTCTCCGCAATGGGCGCGGCAGGCGGCTCGGGCTGAGGTGCATGCTCGACGGGCGGGGCGGGCGCCGGGTGCGGAACGGGCGCCGGGCTCGGTGCCGGCTGGGGTGAAGGGGCCGGCTGGGGTGAAGGCGCCGGCTGAGGTGAAGGTGGCGGCTGAGGTGAAGGTGGCGGCGCGGGCGTAGCACGTGGCGGGAGCAGCGTGAGCGGGTCGACGTAGCCGTTCGGATCGCCCGCGACGCGAATGCCCAGATGAACGTACGGCACGTCGTGCTCCGGCGTGCCGCTCGGTCCGATCGACCCGACCGCGGCACCCTCCGGGACATTCTCACCCTTCTTCACCGCAATCGAGCCGAGGTGGACAAGTGTCACGGCATGGCCGCCTGGCGTCTCGACCGTCACGACCTTCCCGTTCGATCCGACCGTACCCGCGAACGTCACGATGCCGGAGGCCGGTGCGCGCACGAGTTCCTCGCTCTCACCGGCCACGTCGATACCCCTGTGCTGGCCACCCGCGTACGGGTCGCCGCCGTAGACGAACGGCTCGAGAACCTCTCCCGAGGCAGGCCACGTCCACGCATGGGCGGTGGGCGCAAGAGCGACCGTGGCGAAGGTGGCGGCAACTACGGCGAGGCGGCGCATCGGACTCTCCTTGTTCTCGAAATTGGCAACAGCACCACCGTAGCGGGAGGTGCGGATGTTGTCAATTCCGCATACGTTAAGAGAGAGAGCGCCGGTACAGACGCCCGCGCGAGATCGACGTCAGCCGCGCTACGAGATCGGCGGCGTCCCGCCGCGACACGCCGGCTCCGACGAGCTCCGCGACGGCCGCGGCGGCCTCGTCCGCCTGCCGATCGGACGACGTGACGGCGGCCGGGGAGAGCACGAGCGTGATCTCTCCTTTCGGTGGTTCCGCGAATTGCGCGAGGACCTCGGCCGGAGTGCCGTGGACCACCTCTTCGAAAGCCTTCGTCAGCTCCCGGCACACCGCGACCTCGCGCTCCGGCAGCGACGCAACGAGAGACGCGAGCGTCTTCGGCAGCCGTTGCGGCGACTCGAAGGCGACGACGGCGTGTGGCCAGGCCGCGACCTCGTCCCAGAGCGCGCAGAGCGCCCGCTCACCCCGTGGCAGGTAGCCGACGAACTGGTACCGCTCGAACGAGAACCCGCTGGCGACGAGCGCGGTCTCTACCGCCGACGCCCCGGGCAACACGGTGACGGGCACACCCGCCTCGATCGCCGCGGCCACCAGACGCTGGCCCGGGTCGGACATCCCGGGCAACCCCGCGTCGGAGACGAGTGCCATCCGCTCCCCCGCCTCGAGCCGCGGCAGCAGCTCGACCGTCCGCTTCGCCTCGTTGTGCTCGTGGTAGCTCAGGAGCTTCGCGGAGATGCCGTGGCGGGAGAGCAGCGTTCGCGTCCGCCTCGTGTCCTCGCAGAGCACGAGGTCGGCTTCGGCAAGCTCGCGGAGCACGCGGAGCGTGACGTCCTCGAGGTTGCCGATCGGCGTCGCGCAGACGGCGAGCGGCACTAGCCGGCTTCGAGCGTCTCGAACGCGATCAGGCCGGCGCCGACCATGCCCGCGTCCTCGCCGAGCTCGGCCGCTACGACGCGCACGTGATCGCGCCCGGGAGGCAGCGCATCGCGGCGGAGGACGTCGAGAGCCGGTTCGAGCAGCAGATCGAGGGCCTCGCCGAACCCGCCGCCGATGACGATCACCTCGGGATCGAAGGCGTTCACGAGGCTCGCGAGTCCTGCACCGAGCTTCCTCCCCATGCCGACGAGCCCGTCGATCGCGCGCTCGTTTCCGTCGCGCGCCGCCGCTACGAGCTGCCTCGAGTCGGCATCCTCGCCGAGCAGTTCCTGCGCGAGCTCGCTGGCCGCGGTGCCGGAGACGATCGCCTCGAAGTGGCCTCGCCCGTTGCAGGCGCCGAGGCAAGGAGGCCCGTCGAATTCGATCACCATGTGGCCGAGCTCGGCAGCAGCGCCGCTCGAGCCGCGATAGAGACGGCCACCGAGGATGAGCCCGCCGCCGATGCCGGTGCCGAGCGTGAGCATGACCATGTGCTGCGTCCCGCGGCCCGCGCCGATCGTCCATTCGGCAACCGCGGCGGCGTTCGCGTCGTTGTCGATCGCAACGGGCAGCCCCAGGTAGTGCTCGGCGCGCTCGCGCAGCGGCACGCCCTCGATGGGGACGTGCACCGAGAAGACGGACGTGCCTTCGCGCTGGTCGATCGTCGACGGGATGCCGATGCCGACCGCGGCGATGCTGTCATCCCGGAGGCTGTCGGCGACTGCCGCGAGGCCCTCGAGAAAGGCCTGGGTGGACTCGGTCGGCGTCTCACGCCGCTCCGTGCGCACGACGGTGCCGTCGCGCTCGACGACTCCGGCGAGGATCTTCGTGCCGCCGACGTCGATGCCGATGGTGCGCTGGGTGCTCACGACCGGCGGCTACCATAACCCGCCGCATGGCCCCGGAAGAGAAGCCGTACCGCGTCTATCGCGGAGGTCGCCGGGGGCCGAAGCTACCGACGCTGTCGCGTCCCAGGCGGGGCAAGGCGCGGTCGTCGAGCCCGAAGTCGACCCGGAGAGGGCCGGTGCGACCGCCGTGGCGGCGCGCGCTCCGCTGGGTCGGCATCGGCTTCTCGGTCTTCCTCCTCTGGGCCGCCGCCTGGGGCCTCGCCGGCTACTTCTCGTTCCGCGACGGCGTGAAGGCCGCGAACAAGCGACTCCCCGCGTCGGCAGAGAAGCAGCTGTCCGGCGAGGGCGGCCTGCCGCTGACGAAGCCGGCGACGATACTCCTGCTCGGGACCGACACGCGGCCGGGCAAGGGCCAGCAGGGCCTGCGCCACTCCGACTCGATGATGCTCGTGCGCACCGATCCCGACCATCACCGGCTCACCTACCTCGCGATCCCGCGCGACCTCTACGTGGACATCCCCGGCTACGGCGCGAGCCGCATCAACACGGCGTATCAGGTCGGCGGCGCGGCACTCGCCATCCGCACGGTGCGCGAGTTCACGGGGATCGACGTCGACCACGTCGCCGTCGTCGACTTCCAGCGCTTCAAGGAGCTCATCGACTCGATCGGCGGCATCGACATCAACGTCCCCCGGCCGATCAGGTCCAACCGCTTCGAATGCCCATACGACGCGCAACGCTGCCGCGCGTGGGACGGCTGGCGTTTCTCGAAGGGCCGGCAGCACATGGACGGCCGTCGCGCGCTCGTCTACTCGCGAATCCGCGAGAATCTCCTGGACCCCTCCGACAACGACATCACGCGCGCCGAACGCCAGCAGCAGGTCACACAGGCGATCGCGGACAAGCTCGTCGGCGTCGGCACGTTCCTCCGCATGCCCTTCAACGGCGACGAGCTGCTACGCCCGCTCGCCACCGACCTCAGCGCGAACCAGCTGCTTCAACTCGGCTGGGTGAAGTTCCGTGTCGACGACGGCAGTGTCGTTCGCTGCCGGCTCGGCGGTGACCCGGAGACGATCGACGGAGCGTCGGTGATCCGCTCCTCCGAGGAGAACCGCAACGTCATCTCGATGTTCCTCGACGAGTCCGCGCCACAGCCGCCGAGGCCGGGCACGGGGACGTTCGGGCCTGGCTGCGTCGCCGGCGGGCGAACGCTCGGCTCCCGCTAGCTCGCGGGCTCGGCTTTCTTCGTCTCGGTCTTCTCGGGCTTCTTGTCCGGCTTGGCCGCATCTCCGTCGGTGGAATCTCGCTTCCGCCCCTTCCTGCCGTAGTCGGTCGAGTAGAAGCCCTTGCCCTTGAAGAAGATCGGGACGGGGTGTAGCACCTTCTCGAGCGGGCTCCCGCCGCACGCCTCGCAGACCTTCGGCGGCGGGTCGTCCATCCGCTGAAAAAGCTCGAACAGGTGTCCCTTCGGGCAGCGGTACTCGTAGATGGGCATTAGCAAGCAAGGCTACCGGGATAGGGTGCTGTCATGGCCGAGGCGGTGGCGCACGAAAGGGTTGCGGCCGTTTCGCGCGGCTCGCTGGCCGAGCGGGCGTTCGCTCCGGTCGTGGCCGTGTGCGCGGCAGCCGTTGCGGCGTTCCTCGCGCTCCGTCTCACCGCCTGGCCGCCCCACGAGGACGAGACGCTGGCGCTGTTCGTCGGCCGGGACTCGCTCGACGGGATGCTCGGCACCGTCCTCAACCAGCGCGGCGGAGCGCCGCTCCACTTCGTCTTCGCCTGGGCAGTGGCGCATACGGGCGGCGGTCTCGGCGCCCTGCGGACGGTTTCGGCGCTCTTTGCCGTGGCAAGCCTGCCGTTGCTCGCGTTGCTCTGCGCACGTCTCGCGGGTCGCACTGCGGCGATGGTCGCGATGGTTCTCGCTTCGGCGAGCTGGATGCTGCTGTTCCACGGCGTCTACGGCCGGATGTACAGCCTCTTCCTCTTCACGAGCCTGCTGTCGTTTCTCGCGATGCTGGAGGCGGCGGAGAGGGGCGGGCGGCTGCGCTGGGGCCTGTGGATCGCCGCGACGCTGCTCTGCATCGCCGCGCATCCGTACGGAGCGCTCGTGCTCGCAACGCAGATCGTCTACCTCGCCTTCGCGAGAACGAGGCTGCGCGAGGCGGCCGCGGCAGTCGCGATCGTCCTCGTCCTCGGTATCCCGTTCTGGCGCACCGATCTCGTGCTTGCCGGCCGCTTCGAGATCGGTGTGGGCGGCGGCGACGGCGACCGGCTGGGCTCACCGCTCGACGTGCTCCGCTACCTCGAGCGGACCATCGGCGACTTCACCGCCGGCTATCGCCTTGCGGTCGCCGCCGTCCTCGCGCTCGCCGCCGTAGGTGCGTATTCGCTCGTGAGAGCGCGACCGCGGACCGCGTTGCTCGTCGGTGCGGTCGTGCTCACCCCTGCGGTGCTGCTCAGCCTCGCGAGGTTCGGCTCGGCGGCTGCGCCCGAGTCCCGTCATCTCATCTTCGTCCTCCCGTTCTTCCTCTGCCTCGTGGCGGCGGGCGTCGTCAAGGGCGCCGGCCACCTGGGTCGCGCGGGCGCGGTGGTCGCGGTCTGCGGGCTCGTCACGCTGCAGGTCGCGTGGGGCTGGTCGCGGACAGCCGAGCTCTACCGCGGAGAGCCTGCGGAGCGCGTCACGGCGCGCGCAGCTGCGGCCGAGTGGCTCGCGGCGACGTCACGGCGCGACGACGTCCTGTTCGGCTACGACCCCTTATTCCTCGAGGCCTGGCGGGCCGGAGGAGACCTGTCTCGCTCGGTCGTGCCGCGGGCGGACCCTCGCCTGGCGCTGCGCGCTCTTTCGGCGGCCGAGCCGCTCGGCCGAGGCGTCTGGGTGTTCGATGCGAGCGACACAGGCAATCCCGTCCGCCGGCTCGAGGTGCCGAACCGCCCGCCCATGCCGCGGGAGGCGTTCGAGACGCGAACGTTCGGGCCGTTCATGATCGTGCGGACGGTGGCGCCGACCGGCGACGTCCGCTCGTACCTCCGGCTGGCGCGGCGGGCCCAGCTCGCTGGCAAGGCACTCGCGGTCGGGGACGCGGACGTCAACCTCCTCACGATCGTCGAGGCGAGCGGCTGGCTGGCGGCTCAGGAACGCGAGCGCGACGACTCGCGTTCGACCGCCTCGCGGTAGCACGGCGCGTCCTCGAAGGCAGCGAGCCCGGTCGTCACCGTGCGCTCGGGCGGCCGCTGGCGGCGGACCGCCGCCAGCGCGGCGAACGCGCCGAGCACCCCGCCGATGAGGATGTCCCGCAGACGCGAGCCCCGGCCGTCGTCGTCCATGCGACGATTCTACGAATGCTCCTCTGCACCGTCGGAGACCTGCTGCTCGACGTGATCGTGCGGCTCCAGGCGCCCTACGCGCCAGGCGACGACACGCCGGCGGCCACGCGCGTCACCGCCGGGGGCCAGGCAGCGAACGTCGCAGCCTGGGCAGCTGAGCTCGGCGCAGAGGTGAGGCTGATCGCGAAGCGGGGGGGCGACGGTGCATCCAGGCTCGCCGCGGAGGAGATTGCCGCGCGCGGCGTCGCGCTCGTCGGGCCTGTCGTGGCCGCCGGGGGCGGCGTCGTGGTCTCCGTGGTCGACGGCTCCGGCGATCGCTCGATGCTCACCGACCGCGGGCCCAGCCGGGAGCTCCGCGCCGAGGAGATCGACGTCGGCTGGCTCCGCGGCTGCGACATCCTCCACGTGTCGGGGTACGCGATGCTCGAGGGGCCCATCGCGCAGGCGGCCGCGCGCGCGGCCGGCGCGGCTCGCGCGCAGGGCGCCCGCATCAGCGTCGACCTCGCGTCGGCGAGAGGAATCGCCGACTTCGGCCCGGACCTCCTGCTCACGCGGCTGGAGGGGCTCGCACCGGACGTCGTGTTCGCGGGAGACGCCGAGATCGAGGCGCTCGGTCGTGAGCCTTCGGCGCAGACGCTCGTGGTCAAGCACGGCGCCCGTGGGGTGACCGTCGTGGAGGACGGCACTCGCGAGGAACACGCGGCGCTGGCCGCGGACGTCGTCGACCCCACGGGCGGTGGAGACGCCCTGGCCGCCGGGTTTCTCGTCGGCGGCATCGGCCTCGGGTTGAACGCCGCGGCGCGCTGCATATCCCAACTCGGAGCGATGCCGTGAGCCGGCTGCTCGTCCTCTCCACGGAGGTGCGCAAAGCGGTGGCCGCCGGACAACCGGTCGTGGCGCTGGAGACGACGATCGTCGCACACGGCTTCCCGCAAGGCGAAGGGCTTGCGGTCGGGCAGGAGTGCGAGCAGCGGGTGCGCGATGGCGGCGGCGTACCGGCGACCGTCGCCGTCGTCGACGGCGCGCTCCGCGTCGGGCTCGACGACGCGCAGCTCGAGCGCGTTGCGGCGGCGGGCGCCGAGGCTCGCAAGGTGGGCCCGCGCGATCTCGCGGCCTGCATCGTAGACGGCGCGATCGGCACCACGACGGTCGGTGCGACACTCGCCGCGTGCCGCCTCGCCGGCATCGCCTTCATGGCGACCGGCGGCATCGGCGGTGTCCACCGCGGCTATGCGACTCGGCCGGACATCTCCGCCGACCTGGCGGAGCTGGCGCGCGCCTCCGCCGTCGTCGTCTGCTCGGGCGTGAAGTCGCTGCTCGACGTGCCCGCCACGCTGGAGGCGCTGGAGACGCTCGGCGTGCCGGTCGTCGGCTTCGGCACCGGCACCGTGCCGCTCTTCTACGCCGCAGCAGGAGGCCCCCTTGCTCCCATCCGCGCAGACGCGGCCGACGAGGTCGCCGGCATCGCGAGGGCGCATTGGCAGCTGGGAGGCGCCGGGCTCGTCGTCGCCCGCCCGCCCGAGCCGGAAGTCGAGGTGTCGGAGCTCATCGAGGAGGCGCTCGCCGAGGCCGAATCGCAGGGAATCTCAGGCCAGGCGGTGACGCCCTTCGTCCTCTCGCACCTCCATGAGCGGAGTGGCGGCCGGACGCTCGAGGTGAACCGACTGCTGGCCGCCGACAATGCGTCGCTGGCCGCCGAGATCGCGACCGTGTACGCTCGGCTTCGATGATCAGGCGGTCGGTCGTCGTCCTGATGTGCGCGTCCCTACTCGCCGGCGGCATCGCTCTCGGTGCCACCCTGCCGGGGATCCCGAAGGTGTTCCAGCCGTACAAGACGTGGAACAAGGTGAATGCGAAGCCGATCCCGAACACGCGGACCACCGCGCACCCCGGCATCAAGAACGTCTACGCGAGCAAGAAGACGGTCAAGGGCCGCTACCCGTTCGGCACGCTGATCGTGAAAGAGGGGTTCTCGACCTCCGGCGGCAAGCGGTTCGTCAGCCTCATCGCGACGATGCGCAAGGCGCGCGACCTCGATCCTGCGCACGGCAACTGGAAGTTCATCGAGTGGACGCGCTCGTCGCCGACGGCCCGCTTCGCCGAGATCGCGCGGGACGCAACCTGCTGGAGCTGCCACGCCCTGGCGAAGCAGAAGGACTGGGTCTACACCACGCGCTGAGCGGCTAGCTCTCGATCCCCGTCAGGTAGTCGTCGATCTCGATGAGCTCGTGCGTCTCGAGCTTCGAGCTTCCGCGCGCGCCCAGCCGCACCGACACGCGGGCGATCGTCACCGCATCGGGCGCCTCGACGACGTTCACGAAGTCGAACGGCCCCAGGCAGCCCCACTGGTGGATCACCTTCGCGCCCAGCTCCTCGACGTCCTTGTTGACCTCCTTCAACCGCTCAGGGTTCGCGTTCAGTGTCTGAACGCCCTGCGCGGTGAGACGGGACAGCATGAGATACGTCGGCATCAGGCCTCCTTCGATCGCTGGCGTCTCGACTTTACTTCCGCCCGCGCGACCTGGTCGTCGTAGAGATGCGCCGCGCCGAGGAAGAGAATCGGCGTCAGGACGAGCGTGGCGAGAAAGGCGGTGACCTGGATCGCCTGGCCGCTCGCGCCGTAGATCGCGAGAATCATCACCTGGCCCGTCACGAAGACGAGGAGCCCCAGCGTGCAAAGGGCGCCCAGCGCGTGTACGAAGCCCGCGCGACCGAGGTCGAGCCCGCGCCGCAGCGATTCGACGAAGCCGAGCCGTTCCGACACGGCCGCGGGCACCGCCAGCCCGAACAGGGCCAGCCACGCGAGGCCGGGGAGGATCAGCCCCAGCAACACGAGCGCTGGGATGTAGACGGCGACGCCGACGGTAAACGCCGTCAGGAGCGTTCGCGCGGGCGGTCGCGTGCCGGCGAGCATGGCGGAAGCCGCGACGTACGAGGCCGTCGCGGCGATCACCGCACCGCCGGCGCTGACCGCCACCGCGGCGCGATTCTCGAGCTGCGAGGCCACCGCGACGACGATCGCCGGGCCCACCCCGAGCGCGAGCGAGCCCCAGAAGTGGGCGCCGTAGAAGCGAAGGGTGTCGGCCACGAGCTGACCGATCAGCCGCTCGGCCGGCGGAGTGGCGGAGTTGCTCTCCACGCGGCGGAACGCTACCCGGCTGTAGAGTGCGCCGCCGTGGGACGCGGATCGAGACCGAGCGTACGCTGGAAGGCGGACCGCCAGCGCAAGAAGAAGGCGCGCGGCGCGAAGAAGGCCGCCGACGCCGGCACCACCCGCAAGACGAAGCGCTAGCCGACTCGTCTACACGAGCCGGCGCTCGAGATACGCGGCGAGGCGCGTCAGCGGGAACGAGATGCAGAAGAACACGACCATCACGGCCGCGTAGATCTCGAACGCATGGATCTCATACGGAGGGGTCCCGGCTATACGCTCGACCTGGCGCTCGCCGGTCTCGAGCAGTTCCGGCGCACCGATCACCTGGGCGATGGTCGTGTTCTGGATGATGTTGACGAGCAGGCCCACGAGCGGCGGCAGAAGCCTGCGGAACG
>JBKJWA010000054.1:0-5387 GCA_046716705.1 Gaiellaceae bacterium | reverse complement strand
CGGCGCCGTTCATCCTGCTCGGTCTCGTGCTCGTCATCGCCGTCCGGGCGGCCCGCAGCCGCTCGGACAAACGGCTGCTCGGCTATTAGCGCCACCCCGCCTGTGGACGCATTGGCACACAATTGGCACAACTCAGTGTCAGACACTAGGACGTGTCCTATTGAGACACGTCCTAGTGGGTACGGGGGCTAGCCGTAGACGACGACGATGGCGATCACCGCCGTCAACACGAGCAGCGCGAGAGAGAAGCCGAAGAGCCACAAGCCCAGCACGATGTTCTTCCGCTCGAGCTCGGGATCCATCAGCTGACCACCGGGTCGATGGCTGCCGCGACGAACAGCAGGGCGAGGTAGAGCAGCGAGTAATGGAAGAGCGCCGACGCCCGCGCAGGCACGAGCGAGCTCCAAAGTCGCACCGCCAACCATATGAAGATCGCTCCCAGAACGAGTGCCGCAATGAGATACACGACGCCGAACCAGCCGGCTGCGAACGGGACGACCGTGAAGGCGACGAGCGCGACGGAATAGAGGACGATCTGCCTCGCTGTCTCGGCGTCTCCGCGCACGACGGGCAGCATGGGAATCCCCGCCGCCGCGTAGTCCCGCTTGATGAGCAGCGCGAGCGCCCAGAAGTGCGGCGGGGTCCACAGGAAGACGATGAGGAAGAGGCCGACCGCCGGCAGCGCGAGAGAGCCCGTCGCCGCGGCCCACCCCACGAGTGGCGGCACGGCGCCTGCCGCGCCGCCGATGACGATGTTCTGCGGCGTCGAGCGCTTGAGCCAGCCGGTGTACACGAGGACGTAGAAGAGATTGCCGACGAGCGCCAGCGCAGCCGTGAGGACGTTGACGGCGCCTGCGAGCACCGTGAAGGAAAGCGCCGACAGTACGAGGCCGAACTCGAGCGCATGCGACGCCGAAAGGCGATCCGCAGCCACCGGTCGCTTCCGCGTCCTCGTGCCCATGAGGCGGTCGATGTCCCTGTCGAGGACGTGGTTCAGCGCGCTTGCGCCACCGCAGGCGAGTGCGAGGCCGAGCATCGCCGAGACGGTGATCTTCCAGGGCGCCAGGCCGCCCGCGCCCGCCACGAGGCCGCAGAAGCCGGTGAGTAGCAGGAGGGACATGATCCGCGGCTTCGTAAGGGCGATGTAGTCACGGACCGAGCCGAACGGCTGCCAGCGCTCGCGGTGGACGAGGGCGGTGACGACGAGTGACGCCGCGAGCGCGCCCGCCGCCAGCACCAGATGGAGGCCGTGGGCCGTGATGTGCGCGGCCGCTCCGAAAAGGCCAAGCGCTGCCACCGCATACGGAAGCACGCGGCGGTGCCGGAACCACGCGGCGACGACGAGCGCCGCGAGCGGCGGCAGGGCCAAAGCGGCCAGCCCGTCATGCGCCGGGCCGAGCTCGCCCGCGCCCGAGACAACTGCCAGCAGCACGGCCGCCGCCGCCCACAACGAGAGCAACCTCAGCCAGGGGCTAGCCACGGCGCGTCTCCTCGAGGCGTATCCGCAGGTCACGCAACGGCCGCGGGCTCGAGACGTACGGCAGCGGCGCCGTCCAGTTCTCGGGCGGCGGCGGCGACGTCGCGAGCCACTCGAGCGTGTTCGCCACCCACGGATCGTTCCCCACACGCCGGTGGCTCCGCGAGCGGAAGGCATTCCAGAAGAAGACGAGGATCGCGACGCCCATGATGAACGCGCCGATCGTAGACAGCCGGTTGTAGATCTCCCACGCGCCGCCCTCCGAGTACGTGGAGACCCGGCGCGGCATGCCGAGCAGGCCGAGGAAGTGCTGCGGCATGAAGGCGAGGTTGACGCCGGCGAACATCAGCCAAAAGTGCCACTTGCCCAGCCGTTCGTCGAGACGCCGGCCGAACATCTTCGGCCACCAGTAGTACAGCCCGGCGAAGATGCCGAACATCGCGCCGCCGAAGAGCGTGTAGTGGAAGTGCGCGACGACGTAGTACGTGTCGTGCAGCTGCCAGTCGACCGGGTAGGCGGCGAGGAAGATGCCGGTCAGTCCGCCGATCACGAACAGTGAGATGAGGCCGAGCGCGAACAGCATCGGCGTGTCGAACGAGATGTTCCCGCGCCACAGCGTCGCCAGCCAGTTGAGGATCTTGATCCCCGTCGGGATAGCCACGAGGAACGATGCGATCATGAAGTAGCTGTTGAGGCCAGTGCCCATGCCCACCGTGAACAGGTGGTGGGCCCACACGAGCATCCCTGCGAACGCGATCCCGAGCGTCGAGAACGCGATCGCGGCGTAGCCGAAGATCGGTTTCCGGGCGAAGACTGGTATCACCTCCGAGACGATCCCGAACGCGGGCAGGATCATCACGTAGACCTCGGGGTGGCCGAAGAACCAGAACACGTGCTGCCAGAGAAGCGCGCTGCCCCCCTCGTCCGGGACGAAGAAATGCGTGTCGAGCTGCC
This sequence comes from Gaiellaceae bacterium, assembly GCA_046716705.1. Taxonomy (GTDB): domain Bacteria; phylum Actinomycetota; class Thermoleophilia; order Gaiellales; family Gaiellaceae; genus PALSA-612. The sequence goes on along the minus strand of JBKJWA010000054.1, from coordinate 2,956 downwards.
GGTCGAAGAGCAGCAGCGTCAGGCCGCCCGACAGCATCGGCAGGATGAGGATGAGCAGCACGGCGTACGTGAAGATCGCCCAGACGAAGAGCGGCATTCGCATGAACGTCATCCCGCGCGTCCGCATGTTGAGGATCGTCACGGCGAAGTTGATCGCGCCGGCGAGCGACGAGAGCGAGAGCAGGTGGAGCGAGAGGATCCAGAGGTCGACGCCGTTGCCCGGGCTGTACTCCTTGCCGGACAGCGGTGGATACGCCGTCCAGCCCGCGCTCGACGCGCCTCCTTTCGCGAAGAAGCTCGCGTACAGCACGAGCCCGCCGAGGAGGAAGAACCAGTACGAGAGGGCGTTCAGCTTCGGGAACGCCATGTCGCGCGCGCCGATCATGAGCGGCACGAGGAAGTTGCCGAAGCCGGCGAGGATCGGCACGACTACGAGGAAGACCATCGCCGTGCCGTGCACGGTGAAGAGCTCGTTGTACTTGTCGCCGGTGATGAAGTCCTGGTCAGGGCTCGCGAGCTGGAGCCGGATGAGCAGCGCGAGCAGCCCCGCGATCGCGAAGAACACCAGGCTCGTGACGATGTAGAGGATCCCGATCCGCTTGTGGTCGGTCGTCGTCAGCCAGCTCGTGACGCGACCCTGCTTCCAGTCGAGCCTCGGCGTGGTGTGCTGGCCCGCCGCCATTACGGCGTTCCGATCGAGCTGTTGAGGTAGTCGATGGTGGCGTCGATGTGCTCGTCGGACCAGTCCTCGCCGACGGCGGGCATCTCCGTGCCGCCGTCCTTGATGAGAGCGATCGTCGTGGCATCGAACTGCCGTCCGGCGATCGGCGGCGCGTTGTCCGTCCCCTCACCCGCGAGGCCGTGGCACTTCGCGCAGACTCCCTCGAAGGTCTCCTGGCCCACCCTCTCGCTCGATTCCGCGTGCGAGGCGAGGAACTGCACGAACGCGGCAGCGCTCACCGCTCTCACGGACGCGGTCATGTCCGCGTGCTGCGCGCCGCAGAGCTCCGCGCAGCGGCCGGTGAACGTCCCCTCGCGGTCGGCCTTGAACCACGTCTCGTTCGTGTGGCCGGGAATGGCGTCGATCTTGCCGCCGAGGGCGGGGATCCACCAGCTGTGGATGACGTCCGGGGCGACGACCTCGAGCGTCACGACCTTGTTCACGGGAACGACGAGCTCGTCGACGGCGATCTCGCCGCCGGGATAACGGTAGAGCCAGTAGTACTGGTGGCCCTCGACCGTGACGGCAAGGCTGTCGGCGGGGCCGGCCGCCGGCGCGTCCTCGATCTCGGGCAGCTTCACGAAGACGAACGCGACGATGAGCGCGAGCAGCACCACCGGCACGATCGTCCATACCAGCTCGATCCGGGTGTGTCCTCGCATCTGCGGCCCCTCCCCCTCGCGCGGGCGGTCTCCGCGGCGGTAACGGATGACGAACCAGACGAGCGTCGCCTCGACGACGATGAACACGAAGCCCGTCACGAAGAGGATGAAGATGTACGAGTCGTAGATCGCCTGCGCGTTCTCCGACGCCGGCTTCACCGGCGTCAGACCGCCGTTGTCCCCGTACGCCGGCCCCGCCGCGAGCAGGATGCCGAGGAACGAGAGAGCGGCAGCGCGCAGCATCGACGTGATTCTATGAGGCGCGATGGCGGAGCGTTCCCGCGTCATTCTCCCGCCCGCGGTCGGCGCGTCGTTCGAGGTCTACGTGAACGGCGTGCACCAGGAGGAGGGGACGGACTTCACCCGCGAGGGCGGCGTGCTCGTCTTCCCGCGCGCGTTGAAGCAGGAGGGGCGGCTCGGCCCGATGCGCTGGCTCTCGCTCTTCCTCGGCGTCGCGGGGACGTACCGGCAGAACGACTCGGTCGACGTCGTCTACACCGCAGGCGGCAGCAGGCACGTCGCCGCCCGGCTGCCGGTCGTCGTCGACGCGGGCTAGGCGAACCGACGCTCGTAGCAGACGCAGTCATGGACGCGCTCGAAGCGGGCGCGGATCTCGTCGGGCCGGTCGCCGGTGTAGTGGGCGAAGACGTGGACCGGCTTCAGCTCCAGCTCGGCCCGGATCACGCCCGCCGTCTCGCTCTTGCCGTGTACGTAGACGTGGAGGTAGGAGCGGATCTGGACAAAGCCGTGCGACTCGTACCAGCGCTGCACCCACGCGTCGTCTCTCGTCCAGGCCTCGAACCGCTCGATGCCGCGCTCGCGGGCGGCGGCCTCGGCCGTGGCCAGTAGCTGGGCGGCAATGCCTTGGTGGCGGAAGTCGCGGAGCACAGCGAGGTGCCAGATCATGCCGCCGAGGCCGGGCCGGTCCTCGCAGACTGTCCCGCGCTCATCCTCGAGCTCGACGTCGATCAGCCCGACGATCGCGCCGTCCACCTCGGCGACGAGCTCGATGCTCGGGCGGTCGTAGTGCTCCTTCTTCCGCTCGACGGCGTCGTGGTAGGCCGAGTCGAGGAACGCCAGTACCCGGCACTCGACCCACTCGCGCTCGTCCGCGTTCTCGTACGGCCTCACGACAACCGAGTGCGTCATCGCGCCTCCTCGGAAGTGACCAACAGAGTGTGTAACAGCGGTGTCAGACAGCGATCCTGTCAAGTGGACGATTCGCGCGAGTCTGTGCCAATCGCTCAACAGCCACAAGCCCGTCCGGGCGCAGGGACTTCCCTCCGGACGGGCGTCTCTGTGGCCGTCGGAAGGACGTGCCTGCTCGGACATCTCTGGGCGAGGTGTCTGACACCGGCTCTCAGTGGGGTGTCGAGTACGCGATGCGGTGGGCGTCCGCGACTCGTTCGACGCGACCCGTGTAGACGAGGTGCTCGAGGTGTGCGAGCGTCTCGGCGACGGCGAAGCGCCTGAGCGATGGCACGAGCGCGTCCGGGAAGAGCGTGCGCGAGAGGTCGTAGCCCGAGCGCGGCTCCAGACCGAGCGTGTCGAGCGTGCGCGTCAGCCGGTGCTC
>JBKJWA010000053.1:0-9327 GCA_046716705.1 Gaiellaceae bacterium | reverse complement strand
GGTTGGCCGCCGCTCGAGCAGCTCCGGCCGCGCAAGCGTGACCACGAAGATCGGGTGGTTCCGCGACCAGTCGAGCAGGTACTCGACGAAGTCGAGCAGGCTCGCGTCCGCCCACTGCATGTCCTCGAAGGCGAGCACCGTCGGATAGTTCTCGGCGAGGCGCTCGAAGAAGAGGCGCCAGGCGGCGAAGAGGTCTTGCTGATCGCGAGCCTGGTGCTCGGCAAGGCCGAGCAGGTGTGCGAGCCGGGGCTCGATGAAGTCGCGCTCCTCGCCGTCGAGGATGTGCTCGTCCAGCGTGGCGTGCAGCTTGGCCCGCGCGGACTCCGGCTCCTCCTCCTCGCCGATGCGGCAGCGCATGCGCACCATGTCTGCGAGCGCCCAGTACGTCACGCCCTCGCCGTACGAGAGGCAGCGCCCTCGGTGCCAGTACACGGTGTGGGCGATGCCGTCGAAGTACTTGTAGAACTCCCACGCGAGCCGCGACTTGCCGATGCCGGCGATGCCGGTCACGGAGACAAGATGGGCCTTCCCTTCATCGGCCGCGACGTGGAAGAGGTCCTTGATCTGCCGCAGCTCGCGATCGCGCCCGACGAACGGCGCCTCGAGCCCGTGTGACTTGAGCGAGCCGCGCAATCCGGAGACGACGCGCTGCGCCTTCCAGAGCGGGGTCAGCCCCTCTTTGCCTTTGAGCTCGAAGGAGCCCGCGTCCTCGTAGACGATCGTCTGCTCCGTCGAACGGCGCGTGGATTCCCCGACGTAGACGGTGCCGGGCTCGGCGGCCGACTGAACCCGTGACGCCGTGTTGACGAGATCCCCGGCGACCATGCCCTCCCCCTCGGCGCCGATCGTGACGGCGGCTTCGCCTGTCAGCACGCCCGCGCGGGCGCGGAGCTCCTCGGCGCCTGCCTCCTGGCCGAGAGCGGAGACCGCGGCGACAAGGTCGAGGGCGGCGCGTACCGCGCGCTCCGCGTCGTCTTCGGTGGCGGTCGGCGTGCCCCAGACCGCCATGACGGCGTCGCCGATGAACTTCTCCACCGTGCCGCCGTACAGCTCGATCAGCCGGCGGCTCGTGTCGAAGTAGCGGGAGAGCAGCTCGCGCGTCTCCTCGGCATCACGCTGCTCCGAAGCGGCGGTGAACCCAACGAGATCCGCGAAGAGAATCGTCACGAGCCGGCGCTCGGCCGTCGGAGCCTCGCGTGGGGCGGAAGTCTCTGTGTCCACGGCGGCGAGCGCGCCGCCACACTCCGCGCAGAAGCGCTGGCCCGAGTTGTGCGGCGCTCCGCAAGACGGGCACGTCAACGCGAGCGCCGTACCGCACTCGACGCAGAACTTCGCCGCAGGCTGGTTCTCGGTCGCGCAGGAGGGACAGATCACGGCCCGAGCGTATCCGGCTCCCGATCCCTCGTCTAGCCTTGGACCATGGCCGATCTCACCGCCCTTGTCGACGAACTCGAACGCTCGTACCGTGACGCGCAGGAGCGCCTGTCGGACCCTTCCGTCTACAACGACCACAAGCAGGCGGCCGAGGCGGGGCGCCGGCTGAAAGAGCTCGAGCGGCCGTTCCAGCTCGCCCAGGAGTGGCGGGGAGCGCAGGCCGACCTCGCGGCGGCGCGGGATGACGGCGACCTCCGCGAGCTCGTGCCCGAGCTCGAGGCTCGCGCGACCGAGGTCGAGGAGGAGCTGAAGCTCGCACTCGTCGAGCGGGATCCCGCCGACGAGAAAGACGTCATCGTCGAGATCCGGCAGGGCGTGGGAGGGGACGAGGCAGCGCTGTGGGCAGGTGACGTCTTCCGCATGCTCACCCGCTACGCGGAGCGACGGGGGTTCAAGTGGGAGCAGATCTCGGCGAGCGCGAACGAGGGCGGCGGCGTCAAGGAATCGGTCTTCGCCGTCAAGGGCGACGGTGCATACTCCATCTTCAAGTGGGAGGCGGGGACGCACCGCGTTCAGCGAGTGCCGACGACCGAGTCCCAGGGTCGCATCCACACGTCCACGGCGACGGTGGCCGTCATGCCGGAAGCCGAAGAAGTGGAGGTGGAGATCGACCAGGGGGACCTGAAGATCGACGTCTACCGCTCCACCGGCCCCGGCGGGCAGAGCGTGAACACGACCGACTCGGCGGTGCGTATCACCCACGTACCGTCGGGCATCGTCGTCGCGATGCAGGACGAGCGCTCCCAGCTCAAGAACCGCGACAAGGCGATGCGCGTCCTGCGCGCTCGTCTCTACGAGCACCAGCGTCAACGTCAGCAGGCCGAGGAGAGATCAGCGCGCCGCGCGCAAATCGGTGGCGGCGAGCGCGCGGAGAAGATCCGAACGTACAACTTCGCCGAGAACCGACTCACGGACCACCGCATCAAGCTCACGCAGCATCGCCTCGACTCGATCCTCGAAGGCGATCTGGACGAGTTCACCGCCGCGCTGACAGCCGAGGCGCAACGGCAGGCGCTGGAAGCGGAGTGACCGTCGCGGAGGTCGTCAAGGCCTCGACCGACTTCCTCGTGCGCAAGGATGTCCCGAGCCCGCGCGTGGACGCGGAGCATCTCGTCGCCCACGCGCTCGCCATCACGCGGCTCGACCTCTACCTCCAGTACGACCGACCGCTGACGGATGAGGAGACGGCCGCCTGCCGCGAGCTCGTGCGGCGCCGCGGGACCCGCGAGCCGCTCGCGTACATCCTCGGCGAGTGGGGGTTCCGGCGGCTGACGTTGAAGGTGGACTCGCGCGCGCTCATCCCTCGGCCAGAGACCGAGGTGGTCGTGGAGCGCTGCGTCGCGTTGCTCGAACGTTTCGAGACGCCGGTCGTCCTCGACGTCGGTACGGGGACCGGCGCGATCGCGCTCGCGATCGCCGACGAGCGGCCGGACGCCACGGTGATGGCGATCGACGTCTCGGAGGACGCGCTGGCGCTTGCGCACGAGAACGCGGAGCGGACAGGGCTCGTGGATCGCGTATCGGTCTCGCGTCACGATGTCGCGGAGGGACTGCCGGGCGGCCCGTACGACCTCGTCGTATCGAACCCGCCGTACGTCGATCCCGGCGATCTCGGCACGCTTCAGCCCGAGGTACGCGACTGGGAGCCCGAGCAGGCGCTCGTCGGGCACGGCGTGACGGGGCGGGTCGCGCGCGGCGCGCGCGAGGTCCTGCGCCCGCACGGCGCGCTCGTGCTCGAGGTGGCGGACGGGACGGCGCAGGACGTAGCAGCCTTGCTCGCGGAGCTCGGGTACGCAGACGTCATCGCCACGCCGGACCTCGCGGGACGCGACCGCGTCGTCGAAGGCCGATGGAGGCAGTAGCGGCGTTGCGGGCGGGGCAGCCGGTCGTGCTGCCCACGGACACGGTCTACGGGCTGTGCGCGGATGCGGCGTCGCCGCTCGCATGCCTCGAGGCGCTCGCGCTCAAGGGCCGGGCCGAACGGCAGCCCACGGCGCTTCTCTGCGCCGACGTCGCGACGCTCCTTCAGTGCGTGCCCGAGGTGGAGGAGGACGTCGTGCGAGCCCTGCTTCCCGGCCCGTACACGCTCGTCTTCCGCAATCCGTTCGAGCGGTTCCCATGGCTGTCGACGGAGACGATTGGCGTGCGGGTGCCGGAGCTGCCCGAGGTCGCCGCCGGGATCGTGGGCGCCATCGGCGCGGTCATGGCCACGAGCGCGAACCTCCACGGCGGGCCGGATCCGCGGCGGCTCGACCAGGTGCCCGAGGAGATCCGTGCCGCCTGCGGCGCACTCGTCGAAGGCGGCGAGCTTCCGGGCGTGCCGTCCACCGTCCTCGACCTCACAGGCGCCGAGCCGCGAGTGCTTCGCGAGGGCGCCGTGGCGGCCGTCGACGCGCTTGCAGCCCTCAGGCCGAAGCGCTGACTACGATCCCGCGGATGGTCGCGACCGCCCTCTCGCTCGAACAGCTGCGCGCGGCCGCGCTGGCTGACGTCGATCCCGACGTCGCCGCGCTCCTCGGCCGTGAGCTCGAGCGCCAGCGCGCCGAGATCGAGCTCATCGCCTCCGAGAACTTCACGTGGCCGTCGGTGCTCGAGGCCGTCGGCTCGACGCCGACGAACAAGTACTCCGAGGGCTATCCGGGACGGCGCTACTACGGCGGCTGCGAGGTGGTGGACGAGATCGAGCAGTTGGCGATCGACCGCGCGAAGACGCTGTTCGGCGCCGAGCACGCGAACGTCCAGCCGCACGCCGGCGCACAGACGAACATGGCTGTCTACTTCGCGTGCCTCGACCCGGGCGACACGATCCTCTCGCTCGAGCTCTCGCACGGCGGCCACCTCACGCACGGCCTGAAGGTGAACTTCTCCGGGCGCCTGTACACGATCGTCCATTACGGCGTCAGCCGTGAGACGAGCCTCGTCGACTACGACGAGGTGCTCCAGCTCGCGCGCACGCACCGGCCGAAGCTCATCGTCTGCGGCGGCTCGGCGTACCCGCGCGCGGTCGAGGCCGAGCGCTTTCGCGAGATCGCGGACGCAGTCGGCGCGTACCTCCTCTGCGACATGGCGCATTTCGCCGGGCTCGTCGCGGCCGGGCTGCACCCGAATCCCGTGCCGCACTGTGACTTCGTCACTTCGACGGCACACAAGACCCTTGCGGGGCCGCGCTCCGGCTTCGTGCTCTGCCGCGAGGAGCACGCAGACGCGCTCGACCGCGCGGTCTTCCCCGGAATGCAGGGTGGGCCGATGAACCACGTGATCGCCGCCAAGGCGACGTGCTTCGCGATCGCCGGCTCGGACGCGTTTCGCGACTACCAGACGCAGGTGCGCGCGAACGCAGACGCCTACGCCGCCGAGCTCGAGACGGGCGGCCTCGACGTGTTGACGGGCGGTACCGACACGCATCTCCTGCTCGTCGACCTGCGCGGGACCGACTGGACCGGCAAGGACGCCGAGGAGCGCCTCGCCGAGGTCGCGATCACCGTCAACCGCAACACGATCCCGTTCGACGAGCGGCCGCCGACGGTCGCCTCGGGCCTCAGGGCGGGAACCCCCGCGGCGACGATGCGCGGCTTCGACGAGGACGACTTCCGCGAGGTCGGGCGGATCACGTGCGAGGCGCTGGCCGACGGCGGTGACATCGACGCACTCCGCGAGCGAAGCCTCGCGCTGTGCGACGCACGGCCCTTGTACCCTGGCTTCCGCGGCTACACGAGCTATGTCAGTCACTGAGGTCTCGCACCCGCTCGCGCAGCACAAGCTCGGCCTGCTGCGCGACGAGCGGACGTCGACGGCCGACTTCCGCCGTCTCGTCAACGAGCTGACGCTGCTCCTGACGTACGAGGCAACGAAGGACCTCGCCACCGAGCAGGTCGAGATCTCGACGCCGCTCGAGGCGACGTCGGTGCCCCGAATCTCGGGAAAGAAGGTTGCCGTCTGCCCGATCCTCCGCGCGGGTGTGGGCATGCTCGACGGCGTGCTGTCGCTCATCTCCGGAGCCCGAGTCGGCTTCATCGGCATGTACCGCGACGAAGAGACGCTGGAGCCGCACGAGTACTACGTGAAGCTCCCCGCGGACGTGGCCGAGCGGGACGTGATCGTCCTCGACCCGATGCTCGCCACCGGGAACTCGACGACCGCCGCCGTCGACGTGATCAAGAAGGCCGGCGCGACGTCGATCCGCCTGATCGCGATCATCGCCGCGCCGGAGGGGATCGAGCGCGTGCAGGCCGCGCACCCTGATGTGCACATCGTCGTTGCCGCAATCGACCGAGGCCTCAACGAGCGCGGCTTCATCGTGCCCGGTCTCGGCGACGCAGGCGACCGCCTGTACGGCACGAAGTAGCGCGCCGACGTGCTCGACGAGCTTCGCGCGAACCCGGAGGTCCTCTACGGGGCCGGCCTCGCGCTCCTCATCGTCGTCCTGCTGACGCCCGTCGTCGGCAACGTCGCGCGGTATCTCGGCATCGTCGACCGCCCGGGCGAGCGGCGCGTTCACGAGCGGATCGTCCCGAAGCTGGGCGGCCTCGCGCTCTTCTTCGGGATCATCATCCCGGCGCTCGCGTTCGTCGACTTCTCCGACGAGATGCGCGGCCTGCTGCTCGGGTCCACCGTCGCGATGGCCGTGGGCGCGATCGACGACTTTCGCGGGCTGCTCTGGTGGCAGAAGCTCGCCGGCCAGGTGGGCGCCGCCGCGATTCCGGTCGCCTCCGGCATCTGGGTCGACCGTTTCACGTTCCCGTTCGTCGGCGCACACGACCTCTCGCCTTGGGTGGGCAAGCCGCTGACCGTCGTCTGGATCGTCGCCGTCATGAACATGGTCAACTTCCTCGACGGGCTCGACGGGCTCGCCGCAGGCGTCTGCTCGATCGCCGGCGGCACGTTCGCCGTCATCGCCCTCTCGCTCGGCAAGCCGGAGGCGGCGATCGTATCGGCGATCGTCTTCGGCGCCTGCCTCGGCTTCCTGCGGCACAACTTCTACCCCGCGCGGATCTTCATGGGCGACTCGGGGGCGATGCTGCTCGGCTTCGTGCTCGCGACCGTGGCGGTCGAGGGCCTGCTGAAGACGGCCGCGACCGTGGCGCTGTTCTTCCCGCTGCTCGTGCTTGCCGTGCCGATCATGGACACGGGGTTCGTCGTCGCCAGGCGCCTCAAGTACCGGCAGCCGATCACGGCGCCCGACCAGGAACACCTCCACCACCGGTTCCTGCGCATCGGCCTTTCACAGCGGCGGACGACGGTCGTCATCTGGCTCTGGTGCGCGACGCTGGCCGGCGCCGCGCTCGCCACGCGGTTCATCGACTTCCGCGAGGGCGGCGAGTGGCATCTGTGGCCGACCGTATCGGTCGCCGGTATCGCGCTCGTCGCCGTGCTCTTCTCGGTGGCGATCGTCTACATGCTCGAGATCGTGAAGCTCGCGAACCCGCGCATCCGGCGGCGCGTGGCGCGGGAGCAAGAGGCCGCCGAGCAGCGCAAGTCGGCGTAGGCTTTCGTCGCGGCACAAACCACCGCCTTTCCCGCATAAGCCAGCGGATTCGACTGTTACAAGCTCAGGCTGTCGGGCTGGTATGCTCGCGGCGATGGAGCCTTCGCGCCCCGCGTTTCACCCTGCCGGGGCCGGCACTGTGCTCGCCGGCACGACGGTCGCCTGCATCGGCGGCGGAGCGCTCGTAGGGTGGGCTGTCGGGTCGGTGGGCTACGGCATCCTCGCCGGCGCGATGATCGGCATTCCCGCCGGGGTCGGCGCGGTCTACGTGAAGTACAAGGACTCGATGTAATGCCCTCGGACACCTTCATGACGCCGCGACCGGTGCCGGGCAAGCTCGCGCCGGCGCTCGCAGCGCTACTCGTGCTGGGACTGGCGCTCGCGGTCTTCGTCCTCGCCGGCTGGGACGTTCGCGGCTGGGCGCTCGGGGCGGTGCTCTGGGCCGGCCTGCGCGGCCTGTCGCTGCTCATCGACCACGTCCGCCGCGATGCGACCTCGGCAGCAGCAACGGGTCTCCAGGCCTTCGAGCTCGTCTTCAAGGGCGTCGCCGTGCTCGTCGTACTGCTCGCTGTCGCCACGACGAACGAGGATCTCGCGCTCCCGGCGATCCTCGTCTTCGCGCTCGCCTACACGGCCGAGCTCGGCCTTTCGCTCGCGGCGTACTTCGGGAGCGAGAAGTGAAGCGCGCTCTCGCGTTCGTGACGACGCTCGTGCTCGTGCTTCCCGCCATGGCCGCAGCAGCGGAGAAGGAAGAGGAGTTCGACCCCGCGCACGAGTGGGAGCTCCAGGAGTGGGTCCCGATCCACATCGGCCCGCTCGACATGTCGATCAACAAGGCGGTCGCCTACCTCATGCTCGCCGCCGTCGTCTCGATCGTCCTCGGCATCGTGCTCATGCGCGTGCGACTCAGCGAGCGCCCGGAGAGGCGCCAGACCATGGGCGAGATCGTGTACGAGGTCGCGCAGGTGCAGGTGGCGGAGCAGGGCCTGCCCACGAAGGCGATCGGCCGCTGGTTCCCCTATGTGGCGTCGCTCCTCATCTTCGTCTGGGTCGTGAACATGCTCGGCTTCATTCCGCTGCCGCTCTCGGACGAGAAGGTGGAGATAGCCGGGCTCGAGGTGCCCACGCTCGCGATCTTCGCGGCGACGTCGACGCTCTCGGTGACGCTCGCCCTCGCGTTCATGACGTGGATGTTCACCCACATCGAGGGCATCCGAGAGAACGGCGTGCTGCGCTACCTCCAGAGCTGGATCCCCGACGTGCCGAAGGCGCTCTTGCCGATGATGATCCCGCTCGAGATCCTCAGCCAGTTCATGCGCCTCATCTCGCTCAGCGTCCGGCTCTACGCGAACATGCTCGCGGGCCACATGCTGATCCTCACGTTCATCGGCCTCATCTTCCTCACGAACTGGCTCGTCTTCCCGCTCTCGGTCGTCTTCGGAACTGCCTTCTACCTCTTCGAGGTGGGGATCGTCGTCACGATCCAGGCCTACATCTTCGCCGCCCTGTCCGCCATCTACATCGGCTCGGCCATCGAGCCCGAACACTAGGAGGAGCTTCATGTTCACTTTGCTCGCGCAAGCCGAAACAGCCGTCGACGCCGGCAAGGCGATCGCGCTCGCGCTCGGCATCGGCCTCGGCTCGCTCGGCGCCGGCATCGGCATCGGCAACATCTTCGGCTCGATGATCCAGGCGGTCGCACGCCAGCCCGAGCTCAAGGGGGAGCTCCAGGGCATCCAGTGGATCGGCTTCGCCCTCACCGAGGCGTGCGTGTTCTACGGCCTCATCGGCGGGCTGCTCGCCTTCGTGCTCGTCTGATGCCGCTCGGACTCACCACCGTCCTCGGCTCGGGGATCATCGAGGTCGTCCCCGGGCTCATGATCTGGACGCTGATCTGCTTCGCGATCACGTTCTTCGTGCTCAGGCGCTTCGCCTTCGGGCCCATCCAGCAGGCCATCGACAAGCGGCGCGACCGCATCCGGGAGGCGCTCGACGCGGCCGACCAGGCGCGGATCGCGTCGGAGCAGCTCGTCGCCCAGCAGCGCGAGGCGCTGGCCGCGGCGCGCGTCCAGGCCGAGGAGATGCTCGCGGACGCCCGGCGGGTCGCCGAGGACCAGCAGCGCCGCCTGAAGGAGGAGCTCGACGCCGAGCGGAAGCGCCGCATCGAGGAGACGCGGAAGGACGTCGAGGCCGAGACCGCGCGCGCGATCGGCCAGATCCGCTCCGAGGTGGCGAGCCTCGCGCTCGAGGCAACCGAGAAGGTGGCTGGGAAGGTGCTGATGGAGGACGACCAGCGCCGGCTCATCGAGGAGGCGATCGACGAGCTCGACTTCTCGGCGCTGGAGAAGGAGACCGTTTGAGCGTCGCCGACCGCGTGTACGCCCGCGCGCTCTACGGCGCCGCGCTCG
>JBKJWA010000052.1:0-3479 GCA_046716705.1 Gaiellaceae bacterium | reverse complement strand
AGATGATGGAGCGGATCGCTGTCCTGCGCGGCCGGCGGCCGTGGATCCTCGAGGTACCAGTGCTAACGCCAAGATTGTCGTCGCTCTGGCTTCATCTCGTTACTCCTGTCGGCGCTTCTGTCGCCCGCCCGCTGATCGAAGGGCTGAAGAGTCCGACGATTGCGCGCGAGGAACGGCTGCGGACACTCTTTCCCTTCGCGCTCACGTCGTTCGACGACGCGGCGAGGTTGGCGTTCGGGCGATGATCGACCACTTCTGAGGTGCAAGCCCCGCGGGAGCTCGAATCTCCCCCCTCAGCCTTTGCCTAGGCCAAAACCAGCTCCATGGAGCTGGTTTTGCGGCTACAGCGGTACGTGTACGACCGTGCTAGAGCCGGCGACACTAGCCACGCTTGGCGCACGACGAGGGAAGGACCTGAAGGGTATGCTGCGCTCGGCAGCGACGAGAGGGAGACGAATGCGTGCTCGATTGAGTCCTCGTTCCAGGGGCAAGCGGTTTCGAGCAGTGGTAGTGCTCGTGGCAGGGTTGGCCATCATCGCCGGCGTGTCGGGCGCGTGGGCAGTCATCAGTGGGGGCACCCCGCCTGCGACCTTCTCCGTCACGTTGGACGGAGAGCGGATTACGACAGCGACCGGATACGAGCTGGACGGTGGAGTGCTGACCGGCGACAAGCGGGAGTACACGCTGCGGCTTTCGCTTCAGCTCACTAACAACGCCGCTCCAGCGCAGGCGTTCCAGGCCGGACAGACCTTCACAACCGCCTCCGTCGAGCTTCTTGCTGCGGATTTCACGACTCTGAAGACGTACACGCTCACCGACGCGACCGTCGTCGCGTACCACCAGGGCGGCGATGCTGCGACCAACACCTTCCACCAGCAGCTCGTCTTGAAGAGTCGGTTACTCACGATTGGATAGACGGGAGAGCGCTCTCTAACTCAGGACACGCGACTCACTGGCGGGCAGACTGGCGCGCACTGTCTGAGCCTGGCCCGGAATAGGCTCTAACAAGCCATTTTGCGCAGCGCGCGCGAACTGTCCTCGAAAACCACTACGGCCGTGACGTCCGTCGAGGTTTTAGATGTCTCTTTTGCGTCTTGAGACACCGCGGACGCAAATCGCCGCTCTAACCATGCCGTGGAGGACGTCTGACCCTGGTTCATCCACTGAGCGATGCGGCGTAGAGCTTACGGGGGCGTTTGGTTTAACCAAGCCGTTTGAACCGATTTCTGCTCCATCCCACCTTCGCGCGCGTCATGTCGACGTAGGCGAGGCGCCGTTCCTCCGAGGCGATGCCGAGCGGAATGCCGATGATCGTGATGCAGTAGCCTGCGGCGGCCGTGGCTATCGAATACCGCAACCCGGCGGAGGACGAGCGGCGCGCGACGTTCGAGGCCGGCGGCGTCGCCTTCGCCGAAGAAGTTCGCGACTTCGACTTCGAGACGTTCGGCCCGGAGATCCCGGCCGAGCGTACCATCGGTGCCTACGACGACGGCACAGCGGTCGGGCTCACGACCTCGATCGCCTTCGAGATGACGATCCCGGGCGGCCAGCTGCCGTGCGCCGGGATCACCTTCGTGGCCGTCATGCCCACGCACCGGCGGCGCGGAGTCCTCACCGAGCTCATGCGCCGTCAACTCGACGACCTGCACGGGCGCGGCGAGCCGCTCGCGGCGCTGTGGGCCTCCGAGCCCGTCATCTACGGCCGTTTCGGCTACGGGATCGCCGCGCCGGCCGCGGCGCTGGACGCGGAGCACGCAGGCTTCGCCTTCCGCGACGACCCCGGCCCGACCGGTAGGGCACGCATCCTGACGAAGGAGGAGGCGCGGAAGCTCTTCCCGCCGATCTACGAGCGCGCCCGCCTTCAGCGGCACGGCATGATGACCCGCTCCGAGGCCCGGTGGAACGGGCGGGTCGAGGATCCCGAGCACTGGCGCGACGGCGCGAGCCAGCAGTACTACGTCCTCGTCGAGCTCGACGGACAGGGCGAGGCCTTCGCGATGTACCGCATCAAGCACAAGTCGGAGCGCGGCATGCCGCAGTCCGAGCTCGTGCTCGTCGACGCGATCGCGACGTCTACGGAAGCGACGCGTGAGCTGTGGCGTTACCTCTTCGGCGTCGACCTGATCGCGAAGGTGAGCCTCTGGAACTACGACCCGGCCACGCCGCTCTTCCTCATGGTGCGCGACGCGCGGAGGCTCCAGCTGAAGCTGTTCGACGGCATCTGGCTGCGGCTCGTCGACGTGGGCGAGGCGCTGCGTCGGCGCTCCTACGCCGGCGAGGGCTCGGTCGTGCTCGACGTGACGGACGAGTTCTGTCCCTGGAACGAGGGCCGCTACCGCGCCGGCGCGAAAGCCGGTCCCGCCCGGACTGCGGCCGATCTCAGGCTGTCGGTGGCCGACCTCGCTTCCGCGTACCTCGGCGCGTTCTCGTTCGAGCGGCTTGCCGCGGCGGGACGCGTCGAGGAGCTCGCCGAGGGCGCGATCGCGCGCGCGACGGCGCTCTTCCGCACGGAGCTGCCCCCGTGGTGTCCTGAGCCGTTCTAAGTGGCGACCCGTCCGCACATACGCGACGCACCTACTCGCAGCCGGGCTCACCGCGCACGCCGTCGCCGAGCTGCTCGGGCACTCAGACGCCGGGCTCGTCTGGCGGCGCTACGGGCACGCGCTCCCCGCCGAAGTAGCCCGAGCCGGCGACGTTCTGGCGGCTTGGAGACACGAAAACGCGGTCGGACTGGACCAGGATTGACCCACGGGACCGCCACCCGTCAAGAAGTGCCTGCAAATCGGCACTAGGACACCGCCCTCTCACGGCGGCGGCACGGGTTCGAATCCCGTATGCGCCTCTCGGGTTCTCGCAAAAACACGCAAACCGCATGGTTGAGCGGTTCGCGTCGTGGCAGACGTGTCATTCGTGCCGGGTTTGCGCGCGGCGTGCTCCCCTGGGTGCTCCCCCGGGACGCAATCCGGTCCGGCGACGTTATGGGGTCGGAGGCAGCGGCCGACTTCATCCCTCGCCGCGTTCTTCCTCGTTCCTTTCTCTCGTAGTTGGACGCGGACCCGACACGGGTCTTCTGCTGGCGGGCGTACTTCTCGTCTAGCGCGTCCGCTTCTGCGCGGAGATCGCGCTCATCCCCCGCATCCGTACCGCCCGCAGCCTCCTCCGACACCTGCGGTCGCGCAGGCACACATCGCGAAGCTGCCGTCCGGCTGGGGCGTGTATGGCCCGCAGCACAGCCCCCCGACGAGCGCGCACGGAGCGCAGGGGTCCACCGTCTGTTTTGGCGGCGGCGGTGGCGCGGGCGTGTACGGCTTCGGCGGAGGCGGCGGCTCACACACTTGGCGTGAGAAGCCGGTCGACTGAAGCGATCGCGCCTGAGCTTTCCGACACCTTTCCTTACACCGCGGCCCGCAGTCGCGCTCCTTATCTCGAGCCTTGTTGAGCGCCGCAAGACCACAGGCGTCGTAGAGGTTTAACTGAAC
>JBKJWA010000051.1:0-4635 GCA_046716705.1 Gaiellaceae bacterium | reverse complement strand
TTTGCAGGAAACATCATCAGCGAGGCGCACGTAGGCCGCGTAACGACGAAGGGGGCGCCGACGACGGCGTCGATCGAGGCGATTGGGCCTGAGCCGATGCGGAACGTGCCGCCCTCCTTGACTCCGTGCGTGCCCGCCGCCGGTATGAGGACGAGCGCCGCGAACAGCGTGGCTGCGAGCGCCCTCGTCACTTGAGGCAGACCGCGGCGAGGTCGAAAAGTTGGTTGAAGACGACGCAGCCTGTGCGCGGGCCGACGAACGTGAATGCGTTCGGGTAGAGGAAAGGGATCGCCGGCGCAGCACTCTTCGCGATGTCCACGTCGAGCTCTCCGTAGGTGCGGTAGCGCTCAGGCCCGGCGGGAAGCCGCGACGCCGCCTCGAGCAGCCGGTTGTACTTGGGAGAGTTGAAGTAGGAGAGGTTGGGGCTTCGCGGCTGGCCGATCGTGCGCCCCTCGAAGAGGCCGAGCCTGGCCGCGGGGTCCGGGCCCCCCAGCCAGCCGACCCAGACGATGTCGTACGGCTCGCCACCGGCATCCAGCTTGTCGAATAGCACGGCGGTCGGGTACTTCACGATCTCGACCTCGATCCCGATCGCCTTCAGGTTGCGCTGGAGGATCTGCGCCTGGGCCAGATAGGTGACATCGGTGGAGGTGTAGAGGACGGCCTTGCCACCGCGCCTGTGGCCCTCGGCAAGCTTGCGCGCCCGGCGCAGGTCGGGCTCAAAGGGATAGATGCGCTCGTCCCTGAAGCCGAGCTGAACCGGCGTCATGTACTGATCGGTGGCGGTCGCGGCCAGGGGACCCTGCTCTCGCGTCATCGCCTTGCGGTCGACCGCGAAGTTGACCGCCTGCCGCAGCTCCGGGTTCTTCCGGAAGAGCGGCCGGCTCGTGTTGAGGTGGAATACGGCTAAGCCCGGGGTCGGGGTGACGAAGAAGCGCGACCTGTTGACGCCGTACTTCCGCTTGAACTCGGCCGCGCGGTCGGCGAAGTCTTTGGCCAGGACGAAGCCGTGGTCGAGCTCACCACGCTCGACTCGGTCGAGGATCGTCGCCGGATCGAGGGTGAGGTTGACGCGAAAGCGGTCGACGTAACGCTGACGGTCGCCACGGTAGAAGCGGTTGCGCTCGAGGACGACTCGCTCGCCGGGCACGTACTCGGAGATGAAGTAGGGGCCGGCTGCCGGGACTGGCGCCCTGACGCCTTCGGGGTCGATCGGGGCGTTCTCGGGAAGGACGCAGAACGACGGCGCCGCGACCCGCACGGGGAAGTCGCCCACGGGCTCGGTGAGCCGGATGACGAGCGTGTTTCCTCGCGCGACGATGCCGGAGGCCGTCGCGGCCTTGCCGTCGATCACCTCCTGCGCCCCGATGATGATCGCGAAGTCGTCGTCGAACACCGACTTCATTCTCGGGTCGAGGATGCGGTTGATCGTGTGGGCGAAGGATCGCGCCGTGACGGGAGCGCCTGTCGAGAAGCGCAGGCCCTTCCGGATCGTGAACGTGTACTTCCTCCCGCCGTTCGTGATCTTCGGCTCGTCGGCCGCGATCTCGGGCACGAGCCGCAGCGCGGCGGGCTTGCCGGCTAGCCTCATCAGCCCGCCGCAGGTGGCCGCGTGGACGAGGCGCGACGCGAAGAAGACAGGGTCGATCCCGGAGGCCAAGAACCCACTCCACATGCCGACCCGGAACGTGCCGCCCTCCTTGACCCCGTGCGTGCCCGCTGCCGGGATGAGGACGAGCCCCGCGAACAGCGTGGCTGCGAGCGCTCTCGTCACTTGAGGCAGACCGCGGTCAGGTCGAGGTTCGGGTTCATGACGACGCAGTTACGGGGAACGCGCTCCGATACGAGAGCGAGCGCGTACAGGCGAGAGACGGGAATCATCGGCGCCGCGTCTCGTGAGAGCTGGACGTCGAGCCTGCCGTACGCTTCGTCGCGCGCGCTGCCGGTGAGGCGCGATGCCTCGTCGAGCAGGCGGTTGTACTTCGGCGAGTCGAAGTACGACCAGTTACCGAAGCCGGGCTGCCCGATCGTGCGCCCATCGAAAAGGTTGTGGAGCGAAGTCGGGGTGATCCGGCCGAAGAGGCGAAGCCGGCCGAAGTCGAACGGCTCACCGGGGGTGGCCAGCCGTTCGAAGAGAGCGGGGACAGACCGGACCTCGAGTTCGATGCCGATCGCCTTGAGGTTCTGCTGGAGGATCTGCGCCTGGGACACGTCGAGTGTGGATGAGGTGGTATAGAGCACGGCCTTGCCGCCGCGCGTTCGGCCCCGCGCGAGTTCCTTCGCCCGGCGCAGATTGGGGCCTCTGAGGGGGTAGATGCGCTCGTCGCGGAAGCCGGGACTCCCGGGCACGAGGAACTGGTCGGCCGGCGTCTCCCCATATGCCCCTGCCTCGCGGGCGAGCGCCTGACGGTTGACTGCGAAGTTCACGGCCTGGCGCAGCTTTGGGTTCTTCCGAAACAGCGGTCGGCTCGTATTGATCACGAAGACACGCAGGCCGTTTCCGGGCTGCACGAAGAACCGCGACCTGTTGACGCCGTACTCCTTGGCCAGGTCCGCTGCAGAGTCGTAGAGTGGGGTTACGGCTATAAGGGTGTCGAACGCTCCACTCGCTACGAGCTTCGCTGCCGAGCCGATATCGACGGCGAGGTTCACTGCGAACCTGTCGACGTGTTGAGGGCGCTTCCCCCGGTAGAAGCGGTTGCGCGCTAGCACGAGCCGTTCGCCGGGCACGTATTCCGCCACGTAATACGGGGCCGGGCTGTGAAGCGGCGCGCTCGCCCCTTCGGGGTCTGCGGGTAGAGCAGGGGTTACGGCGCACAGCAAGCCCACCAACTCGGGGACGTCGGGACGCCGCTTCGTGAACGTGATGGTCAGGGAGCGGCCTCTGGCCGTTACACCTCGGGGCGTCGCCGCCTTACCTTCGACGACGTCTCGTGCTCCGGCGACGTCGAGCCATCCAGGCTCCGGCGCCGCCTCCATGGACGGGGCCAACTCCCGCTCCAGGGCTCGCGCGAAGGCGCGCGCCGTCACCGGCCGGCCGTCGGAGAAGCGGGCGTCCTCCCGGATCGTGAAGGTGTAGGTCCTACCGTTTCTGGAGATGACCGGCTCCCCTTCGGCCAGGTCCGGCGTCAGGCGACGGCCCGCGGGACCGGGTTTGTTCGGGTATGCCATCAGGGTGGCGCAGGCAGGCTCCAGGAGGTCCGCCTCACCGGAAATGTTGACGAGTGCCGGGTCGATGGTGTCGACGTTGCCCACGACGACGGCGACCCGGAACGTGCCGCCCTCCTTGATCCCGTGCGTGCCCGCCGCCGGGACGAGAAGAAGCGCTGCGAGCAGCGCTGCTGCGAGCGCTCTCGTCACTTGAGGTAGATCCCGGTGAGGTCGAAGAGCGGGTTGAAGGAGACACAGCCGACTCTCGGCGACACGAACTGGATGTCGTTGAGGGCCGCCCACGGGATCGCCGGCGCGGCGTCTCGCGACAGCCGGATGTCGAGCTCGCCGTAGGCGCGCTCCCGCGCGTTCCCGGACAGACGGGACGCTTCTTCGAGCAAGCGGTTGTACACGGGCGAATTGAAGTGAGAGCGGTTCCCGGTATTGATCTGGCCGACCGTCCGACCGTCGAAGAGGAAGTGGAGGAAGACGACGTCACGGACGAGGGGGCCGCCGATGCCGATATAGCCGATGTCGAACGGCTCTCGAGGGATCGTCATCCTCTCGAAGGCGACCGGCGGCGGAAACTTCCTGATCTCGACCTCGAGCCCGATCTCGGCGAGATTTCGCTTGACGATCTCCGCCGTCGCGAGAGGGAGTGTCCGGTCCGGCGTGTAGAGGACGGCCTTGCGGCTGCGTAGGTTGCCCTTGGCGAGCGCGCGTGCCTTCTTCAGGTCGGGGCCTTTGAGTGGGTAGATGCGCTCGTCACGGAAGCCCGGCATGACCGGGAGCAGGTACTGGTCGGTGGCCCTGCCGCCGAAGGGGCCGAGCTCGCGCGTCAGCGCCCTGCGATCGATTGCGAAGTTGATCGCCTGCCTCAGCTTCGGGTTGTTGCGCAGGAGCGGCCCGCTCGTGTTGAGGTGGAAGAGGCGAAGCGCCTGCCCAGGCTTGACCCAGTACTGCCCCTTGTTGATGCCGTAGCGCCGCGCCAGCTCGGCTGCGCGAGCGGCGCCGCTCGAGGCATTGATCCCGCCCCAGTCGAACGTCCCGCTCGCGATGTCGTCGACGAGCGAGCCCTGATCGGCGCCCAGCTCGACGACGAAGCGGTCGACGTGACGTACGCGCGTCCCGTTGTAGAAGCGATTGCGCTCCAGGCGAATCCGCTCGCCCCTCACATACTCCGCCACGTAGTACGGTCCCGCGCTTGGCAGCGGCGCTTTCGCCCCCTCCGGGTCAACCGGGAGGTTCGGGGGTACGGCGCAGAGTCCCGTGGTGAACGCCGGCAGCGAAGGCTGAGGCCTCGTCAGCCTGAACGTCAGGGTCCTGCCGTTCACGACGACGTCGCGAACGTCCTGGAAATCCAGGACGAGACCCGACTGGAGCGCCGGGTCGCGGATGCGCTCGAGCGCGCGCGCGAAGGCGCGGGCCGTCACGGGTTTACCGTCGGAGAAGCGCGCGTCCTTGCGGATCGTGAACGTGTACGTC